>NZ_WWSA01000019.1:0-57787 GCF_009875615.1 Dorea sp. BIOML-A1 | reverse complement strand
TAACTATTTCCAACACCTTCTTCACATTCACTGGAACGGCTTTCTACTTTTTATTCCGTGGGTGTCGAATGCCTTACGAATGAAATGGCAAATGCGTAATCGTAGTGGCTTCCACCGGGTTACACTTCCGGATATTTCATTTATTAGCATCCGTAGCCAGTCACGACTTGAAGGAAACAATAGATAAGGATTATTGTGAATGTGGAATGCTGTTAGAAACAGTTAGAGAGTCAGAATCACCGTTAAAGGAACGAAGCGAACGTGTTTGAGGCGAACGCCGAGTTTGAGCGTAGTTCCTTTGCTTTTAGGTGGTTCTGACTCTCTTAGTGTTTCTTATGGTATGGAACCTGAACAAGAAGCCTTATCTATTGTTTCCTTCAAGGACTGAGAGGTCGCTTCCCCGTTAATAAATTAAATCCCAAGAATTACAGAATATCAATATATTCTCCGGCCAAAGCTTTATTCATACTTCTGACTGCACAGAATTTTCCACACATACTGCAGGTATCACTATGATCATCTTCCGGGCTTCGGCTGTCACGGATGGCTTTGGCTGTTTCAGGGTCTAATGCACAGGCATACTGTGCGTCCCAGTCAAGTTTCTGACGTGCTTCAGCCATTTTATCATCAATATCACGTGCTCCGGGAACACCTTTGGCGATGTCGGCAGCATGGGCAGCAATCTTGGAAGCAATGATCCCCTGTTTTACGTCATCTACATTAGGAAGCGCCAGATGTTCTGCAGGTGTTACATAACATAAGAATGCAGCACCATTCATAGCAGCAACTGCACCACCGATAGCGGATGTGATGTGATCGTAACCTGGAGCAATATCCGTAACAAGAGGGCCAAGTACATAGAACGGAGCACCCATGCAGATACTCTGCTGTACTTTCATGTTGGCAGCAACCTGATCAAGCGGTACATGTCCCGGTCCTTCTACCATTACCTGTACATTGTGGTCCCATGCACGTTTTGTAAGTTCTCCAAGACGCACCAGTTCTTCAATCTGGCATACATCGGTAGCATCAGCCAGACATCCAGGGCGGCATGCATCACCAAGGGAGATAGTAACATCATATTCTTCGCAGATATCAAGAATCTCATCATAGTGTTCGTAGAAAGGATTTTCTTCTCCGGTCATACACATCCATGCAAATACAAGACTTCCGCCACGGCTTACAATATTCATTTTACGTTTGTGTTTTTTTATCTGTTCAATCGTTTTACGTGTAATTCCGCAGTGAAGTGTGACAAAGTCCACACCATCTTCTGCGTGAAGACGGACAACGTCGATGAAGTCCTGCGCAGTCAGAGTTGCAAGATCTCTCTGATAGTGGATGACACTGTCGTATACAGGAACAGTACCGATCATAGCAGGACATTCATGTGTCAGTTTCTGGCGGAATGGCTGTGTGTTACCGTGGCTCGATAAATCCATGATGGCTTCAGCACCAAGATTTACAGCGCTCATAACTTTTTCCATTTCAATATTGTAATCCTTACAGTCGCGGGATACACCAAGGTTTACATTGATCTTGGTACGGAGCATGCTTCCGACACCCTCCGGATCAAGGCTGGTGTGATTCTTGTTGGCACAGATTGCAACCTTGCCTTCAGCAACAAGTTTCATAAGTGCTTCTGTTGTCATGTTTTCTTTTTTTGCTACAATCTCAATTTCAGGAGTGACAATTCCTTTTCTTGCAGCATCCATCTGTGTTGTGTAATTTCTCATGTGTTTGCCTCCGTTAAAAAATTAAATATAAGGTTATAATGCGTCAGCAAAAACACACAGATTTCGATGCAGGAAAACATTTCTCTACACAGATCTGAGGTTCATAAAAGAACTATGAAATTACTGACGCCTATATCAGATGGGAAATCTGATACTTGTGTATGCGGTACAAGGTGGTGTCCCCAATGTACCGTTTCTAAACAACTCTTAACGAGTCGTTTTTATCATAGCCATTACGCCGCTTTTGTTCAGCGCTGTAATCAGCAGAAATGCAAGAATGCTTCCTGCAATAGTAGAAATCAGAAATGGAACTACATAGACGAAGATTCCGGCAGGAGTGATTCCCATAATATATACTGCAACAGGATAAGCAGCCAGGCCGCCAAGAATTCCTGTGCCGAGTGCCTCTGCAAGACAAGTCAGGCTGAGCTTGTGGCAAATGGAGTATACAAGTCCACAGCAAAGTGCTCCAACCATACTTCCGGGAAAAGCCATCATGCTGCCAAGACCAAACAGATTTCGTAACAGGCTGGCACAGAATGCAATTCCTACACTGTACCAGGGCCCTAATGTGACTGCTGCCAGGATATTAATAATATGCTGTACAGGTGCACATTTACTGCCTGCAACCGGAAAGCTTAAGAAACTTCCGACAATGGCAAGAGCCGTAAATACACCGGCAAGAGCCAGTCGTCTTGTCCGTGAAGAGTCTGATGATAGAGTTGTGTGTGTCATAAATAAACATTCCTTTCATAAAAAATACCCTTCATTCATAAAGCAGATGGAGGGTACAAAAAGTAAAAAAAGAAGAGATGCGGGGGCATCTCTGTCAAATCAATACATGGTATGAATCCCTCCGTTGGCATTATCCAAATCAGGTAAAGGGTCGAAACGGAATTACGCTTCCTCTCAGCCGGTTTTCTCCAGCTCCCCCTGTTAATATGAACTTTGTTCACGGATTATTATAGCGTAGTCAATATCAGATAGCAAGAGAGAATGAGAAATTTTATATACATGTGATAGAAAATTATGGTAATATATAGAAAGATGTTGTAAATGAATATGTTGCTTTAAAGCACAGATGTGTGAACTGGAGGCTCAGAAGAATGAGAGAGAATAATTTGGCAAGGTTTATAAAAGCACAGGATTCTGATTATAAGACGGCTCTTGCAGAAATCAAGAGCGGACATAAGAGAAACTGCTGGATGTGGTATATTTTCCCACAGATACAGGGACTTGGCAGTAGTGGTACTGCAATGTACTACGCTATTGAGAACTATGAAGAAGCAAAGGAATATATAGAAAATCCGGTAACAGGTGCGCATTTAAGAGAAATCTCAGAAACACTGCTTTCACTGGAATCGAACGATGCTACGCAGGTGATGGGATGGCCGGATGATTTGAAACTCCGTTCTTCCATGACATTATTTGCACTGGCAACGAAGGAGAATGAGGTGTTCTTAAAAGTTCTGGATAAATTTTATGATAATCAGCCGGATGCACAGACGGTAGATATTTTGGATATGGGATATCTGGTAATGAAAATTGATGAACCGGATTTTGGATGTGAAGGAA
This sequence comes from Dorea sp. BIOML-A1, assembly GCF_009875615.1. Taxonomy (NCBI): domain Bacteria; kingdom Bacillati; phylum Bacillota; class Clostridia; order Lachnospirales; family Lachnospiraceae; genus Dorea; species Dorea sp. BIOML-A1. The sequence goes on along the minus strand of NZ_WWSA01000019.1, from coordinate 54,476 downwards.
GACCGGACGGGGTAGAACCAATGGCTAAAGTAACCCTTCTGAAGCTGAAAAGTGAAGAAGAGATCCAGTTAGAGATTCCGGATGCAGAACTTTACCGGAAAGAGATTGTTGAGGGGAGCGAAGTTGCAGTCAGTCCGGACGGAGTCATGATTAAGATGTAAACAGATCAGGGAGCCGTTTCAGAAGACGATAAGTAAATAAGACGGGTAATAATAAGTAATAAAGGGGAGTTTCAGGTGAAAGACAGAGACGAGAAAAAAGAGACCAAGAAGAAAAGAAAAGAAGAGAAAGAAGAACTGACCGGTATGGCGGCTGTATGGGATTATCTGAAAACATTTCTGATCATATTCTGTGTTGTATTTGCAATGAACAAACTGGTGTATATCAATGCCGTGATTCCGTCGGAATCCATGCAGGATACGATCATGAAGGGGGACCGTGTACTGGGAAACCGTCTGGCATATATAAAGGATAACCCGGAGAGATATGACATTGTAATCTTCAAATATCCAGATGATCCGTCCAAGATTTTTATCAAGCGCGTGATCGGACTGCCAGGAGAGACGGTTACCGTGAAAGACGGGAAGATTTACATTGATGGAAAAGAGCAGACACAGGCGGTAAGCTTCTGCCCGGAAGAGATGGCAGGAAGCTTCGGACCTTATGAAGTTCCGGAAGATAGTTATTTTGTAATGGGGGATAACCGGAACAATAGTCTGGATTCCAGATACTGGGATAACACGTATGTAAAGAAAGAGGCAATTCTGGCCAAAGCAGGATTCCGGTACTGGCCGCTTAATAAAGTTGGATTTGTAAATAAATCTGCAGAAAAATAGTTGCAATTGTTTTCCGTGTTTTATATAATGAATAAAGTTTTGCGAGAAAAGGCTCTGAAGCGATATCAGGGTCTTTTCTTAACGTAAACACATAGAAGGCAGCTTGAAGATGAAAGATAGCGATATACACAGATGACGGAAAAGGAGGAAAACAGGATGGAAAAAGATATGACGGCCGGCACTCCAGGGAAGATCATTTTCAATTTTACAATGCCGATCTTTATCGGTAATATTTTTCAGCAGTTTTATAATATGGCAGATACGGTGATCGTCGGGAAATTTGTCGGTAATGCGGCACTGGCGGCGGTAGGAGCATGTGGAACACTGGTATTTCTGATCATTGGCTTCCTGCAGGGAGTTACGGCGGGATTTACGGTTGTTACAGCACAGCACTTCGGAGCCGGAAACATGAAGGCGATGAAGAAGTCTGTGGCATCCGGTGCGGTACTTACAGGGATCGTAACCGTTATTCTTACATTGCTGAGCATGATCAGTATGGCGAAGGTGCTGCATTTGATGAATACACCGTCAGACATGTATGGAGAAGCTTACGGATATATTATGGTCATTTGCGGCGGGATTGTGGCACAGGCACTTTACAATTATCTTGCAAGTGTATTAAGGGCACTGGGCGATAGTAAGCGTCCGCTTTATTTTCTTGTGATTGCAGCACTTTTGAATATTGTGCTGGATCTGGTGTTTATCATTGTATTTAGAATGGGAGCGGCAGGGGCAGCCTATGCGACAGTGATCGCACAGGGAATTTCGGGAATCCTGTGTCTGCTATATATTGCAAAGAAGGTTCCCGCACTGTATCTTCATAGAGAAGACTGGGAAATAGATAAGAATCTGGCCGGATGGCAGCTGAAGATCGGACTTCCGATGGCATTTCAGTATTCCATCACGGCGATAGGAACGATTGTTGTACAGTCTTGCCTGAATATCCTCGGTTCTACAGCTGCAGCCGGATTTGCGGCAGCAAGCAAGATCGAGCAGGTGTTTACGCAGGCCTACGTTGCGCTTGGTACAACGATGGCGACTTACTGTGCACAGAATATGGGCGCAGGGAAATATACGAGAATCCGTAAAGGATTTAAGAGTGCAACATTGATTGGATTTATTTATGCGGTTGTGACAGGTGTGATTATTTTCTTTGTCGGAAAATATATGACGATATTCTTTGTATCAGAGAATGTAAATCAGATCATGGAATATGTGGATATTTATTTGAGGTGTGTAAGCGTGTCATTCCTGCCTCTTGTTATTGTTAATTTGTATAGAAACGGAATTCAGGGAATGGGATATGGACTGCTTCCGATGACAGCGGGGATTGCAGAACTTGTCGGACGGAGCGGTGCAGCGCTGATTGCATCACATTTTGGCAGCTATATGGGAATCTGTCTGGCATCTCCGGCGGCATGGGTGCTGGCGGGAACACTTCTTCTTATTATGTACTTTGAGATCATGAAAGGAAAGAAAGACAGAAATTTGAAAAATAGATAGAAAACTGAAAAGCAACTTGTTATAATAAAATGTACGAATAAACATAGAAACATTGATGGGTGAAACAGCATGAATCAAAGAGTAATAAAAAAAGTCCGCTGTAATATCTGTTCAGCGGGATGTCCGATCGATGCTTATGTAGAAGAAGGAACGCTTGTGTCGGTAGAAGGCAGCCGGGATCTTCCGGGGCAGAGTGGAGGATTATGTTCTAAAGGAGCTGCTTCCAGGCAGTATGTTTATAACAAAGACAGGATTCTGTATCCGATGAAACGGATCGGGAAAAAAGGCAGCGGGGAATTTGAACGCATATCCTGGGATGAAGCGTATCGGATGATTGCAGAGAATCTTCTCAGGATCAAAAAAGAATATGGTCCGCAGGCGGCAGTATTTTATGCGGGATATCCGAAATGGTACAGACCGGCACTTCTGCGGCTTGCCAATGCTTACGGGTCTCCGAATTACTGTACGGAATCCAGTACCTGTTTTCAGTCGGCGGCAATGGCATGGAGATCTATTTATGGAAATGACATCTGCTTTCCGGATCTGATGCATGCACAGACGGTTCTCGTATGGAGTAACAATCTGTATCATTCCAATGTGGGAATGGCAAGACCTTATCAGTCGTTAAAAGCACGTGGGGCGAAGATCATAGCCGTAGATCCAAGAGAGACCGTAACGACACAGGCAGCGGATATCCACTTGAAACTTCTGCCGGGAACGGACGGGGCACTTGCGCTGTCTATGGCACAGGTGATCATAGAAGAAGGGCTGTATGATAAAGAATTTGTAGAAACATATGTATATGGTTTTGAGGAGTATCAGGCGTATGTGAATCAGTTTCCGCCGGAAAAAGCAGAGAAGATCACCGGTGTAGATAAAGAACTGATCCGTGAGGCTGCCAGAATGTATGCGTCTAACGGCCCGGCTGGCATAATGTTTTCAGCGTCTCCAGTTGTACATAATATTAATGGAATGCAGAATTACCGGGCAGTGATGTGTCTGATCGCACTTACCGGCAACTATGATATTCCGGGTGGCAATCCGTCAAGACCGGGTCCGGTGTCTCCTTGCAATGAATATGGAAAAGTAAAACGGCTGGATACGATAGAAGCCATTGGTGAGAAAGATTTTCCGGCATGGTTTGATCTCCCGTGTGAGGAAGCGCAGTGTACAAGAATTGCAGATTATATTCTGAAGGAAGAACCATATCCGTTGAAAGCTGTGGTGGGATTCGGCCTGAACCACAGAATGTGGCCGGAGCCGGAGCATTTTCAGAAAGCATTAAAAGCGCTGGACTTTTATGTGAATGTAGATCTGTTTTTCTCGGATTCAAGCAAGATGGCAGACCTGGTTCTTCCGGCAGCGTCTTCCTTTGAACGAGATGTTGTGCTGAATGGACGGGGAGGAATGTTCTTCCTGTCAGAAAAAGCAATCGAATCGATCGGAGAGGCGAAGAATGATATTGAGATCATGATCGGCATGCTTCGTGCCATGCAGTTACATGATGAAGCATTGGAACATGGCTATGAGAAATATATGGAATATATTCTGGAGCCATCCGGTGTCACACTGGAGGAATTGCGGGCGCATCCGGAAGGGGTAAAAGGACGTGTGATCATTCCGCCGGCATTTAAGAAATATGAAAAAGAAGGCTTTCATACACCATCCGGTAAGGTGGAATTTGTATCACAGATACTCGAACGTTACAAAGACAGCCACGGATATTCCGGACTTCCGGAATACAGAGATTTCCGTGAGGTGTCAGGCATGGACAGGGAAGCATATCCACTGATTCTGAATACCGGTTCCAGAAAACCACAGCTTTTCCATGCAAGAACATACCGGGTACCGTGGCTTGCAGGACTTGAAAAGGCAACACTGGTAGAGATCCATCCGGAAGATGCGAAAAAGTATGATATTGCAGATGGTGACATGGTGAGGGTATCTTCCCCGGTGGGAAGTATCTGCGGAATTGCGGCGGTTTACCTGAACAGCCAGCCGGGAATTGTACACGTCTATCATGGCAATGCAAAGGGTGAGGCAAATGATCTGATAGACAGAAATTATCTGGATCCAATTTCAGGATTCCCGGGATATAAAAGTTATTTCTGTAAAATCGAGAAAGAAAAAGGCGAGGTGAAGGCATGAGTTACCGATTAAAATTTGATCCGGATAAATGTGTCGGCTGTTATGCCTGTCATATAGCCTGTCTGGATGCACACCATGATGTGGAAGATGTAGATGCAAAGAGCCATCGGACGGTCAAAAAGGTAGTGAAAAATCAGTTTGAAAAGAATATCTGTCCGGGCTGTGATCACTGCGGTATCTGTATCAAAGCCTGTCCGGTGCAGGCAATTTACAAAGATCCGAAGACTGGATTTGTACTGACAGACAAAGAAAAATGTATTGGATGTCATGCCTGCGAAAAGGTCTGCCCGAAAGACGTGATCCATTTTGACAAGGACGGAAAAATGGAAAAGTGTGACGGGTGTATTGAAAGAATCAGGGAAGGGCGGGAACCTGCCTGCGTCAGAGTCTGTTTTCCCGGTGCGATCACACTGGAATAAAGACGAATAGATAAAAAGGTGAGACTGATAAAAGTAAGAATAGATGAAACTGGATAAAGCTAAGTAAAGAGAGATAAGGATAAAGGCGTATGTTAAAAATCAAGGAATATGTGAAGGCAGAAAGTCTGGAACAGGCATATGAACTGAACCAGAAGAGGACGAACTGCATTCTGGGCGGCATGTTGTGGCTTAAGATGTCGAACCGGAATGTACAGAAAGCGATTGATCTGTCCGGACTTGGTCTGAATCAGATCGAAGAGACGGAAGAAGAATTCCGGATCGGATGTATGACGACACTCCGTGAACTGGAATGTCATGAAAGATTGAACCAGTGGTGTGAAGGCGCAGTAAAAGATGCGGTCAGTGATATTGTCGGCGTACAGTTCCGGAACCTTGCAACGATTGGTGGAAGTATATTCGGACGCTATGGATTTTCGGATGTACTGACGGTGTTTCTTGCAATGGACAGTTACGTAGAACTGTATAAAGGAGGGATTGTTCCATTACAGGAATTTGCGCAGATGAAAAGAGACAATGACATTTTAGTCAGAGTCATTGTAAAAAAGGATCAGAGAAATATGATTTATTTGGCACATAGAAATTCCAAGACAGATTTTCCGGTATTGACATGTGCGGTTTCAGTAAATGCTGAAAATGGATGCGTATGTATCGGTGCAAGACCGCAGAAGGCGGTCCGACTGGAACTGACAGAAGCAGTCAGAGAAAAAGTATGGAGCGGTGTCTGTACTGAAGAAGAGATGAAGAAAGAGGCAGAATGCATTGCTTCACAGGTGAAGACGGACAGTAATATGCGCGCCGGCAAAGAATACAGAAGCCGTCTGGCATATGTTCTGATCCGCAGGACATTGGAAGCACTGAATACAAAAGGAGGAGATCAGTAGGATATGAAAGTAAAGATTCTTTTAAATGGGACAATGAGAGAAGCGGAAATATCCAGCGATCAGCTTCTGATCGATTTTGTCAGAGATCATGGATGTTATAGTGTAAAACGTGGATGTGAGACGTCCAATTGTGGTCTGTGTACGGTATTCGTAGATGATAAACCGGTATTGTCCTGTTCTATGCTGACAGCAAGGGTTGACGGATGCAAGGTGGATACGTTAGAAGGACTTCAGGAAGAAGCAAAAGAATTCGGTGCATTTGTTGCAGATCAGGGTGCAGAACAGTGCGGTTTCTGCAATCCGGGAATGATCATGAATGCAATTGCCATGTTCTGCGAGAATCCGGAGCCGACAAGAGAAGAGATCAAGGCATATCTTGCGGGAAATCTTTGCAGATGTTCCGGATATGAAGGACAGCTTCGTGCAATGGAAGCATTTATCGAATACAGAAAGAAAGGAGAAAGATCATGAAAGCAGTCGGACAACCGATAAGAAAAAAAGACGCAATGGCACTGGTGACAGGAAAACCGGTATTCATGGATGATCTTGCTCCAAAGGACTGCCTGATCGTAAAGGTACTCCGAAGCCCGCATGCCAATGCGATCGTAAAATCAGTAAAGACAGATGTGGCAAAAAGAGTGCCGGGGATTGAAGACGTTTACACATGGGAAGATGTGCCGCAGGAAAGATTTACAACAGCAGGACAGACCTACCCGGAGTTCAGCCCATATGACCGGCTGATCCTGGACCGGCATGTCAGATATGTGGGAGATCCGGTGGCAATCGTTGCAGGTGAGAATGAGGCATGTGTGGATAAAGCGTTAAAGATGCTGAAGGTGGAATACGAAGTGCTTCCGGCAGTTCTGGATTTTCATATGGCAAAAGATGGTGATGTTCTGGTACATCCGGAAGATAACTGGAAAGCACTCTGCAAGGTAGGCGCCGATAATAAGAGAAATCTCTGTGCAAGCGATTCTACGGAAGACGGAGATGTGGATGCAGTGCTGGCAGATTGTGATGAGGTCGTAGAAGGAACTTATCACGTCAGGGCTGCGCAGCAGGCCATGATGGAGACATTCCGTACCACTTGCTTTATGGATGCTTATGGAAGAATGAATATTTTAAGTTCCACGCAGATCGTATATCATGTAAGACGAATCATTTCCAATGCACTTGGAATTCCGAAATCCAGGATCCGTGTCAGTAAGCCAAGGATCGGAGGAGGATTTGGTGCAAAACAGTCGGTTGTGGCTGAATTATTCCCAGCATTTGTTACATGGAAGACCGGGAAAGCATCGAAGATGATCTTTACGAGAGAAGAATCACAGATTGCATCGTCTCCAAGACATGAGATGGAAGTTCATGTACGTCTTGGTGCATCCAGAGAAGGAAAAATCCGTGCGATTGATGTGTATACACTGTCAAATACAGGGGCATATGGAGATCACGGTCCGACAACAGTCGGATTATCGGGACACAAATCCATTCCTTTATATAGTTCTGCAGAAGCACACCGTTTTGCATATGATGTTGTCTATACAAATCACATGGCAGCAGGAGCGTACCGCGGATATGGAGCAACACAGGGAATCTTTGCGGTGGAATCTGCGGTAAATGAGATGGCGCAGAGACTTCATATGGATCCTGTGGAGATTCGTCTTAAGAACATGGTAAGAGAAGGCGACGTTATGCCGGCATATTACGGTGAGACGGCGAAGAGCTGTGCACTTGACCGTTGCCTTGAACGGACTGCGGAGCTGATCGGATGGAAAGATAAATATCCATACAAAGATATGGGAAACGGCAAAGTCAGAAGTGTGGGAATCGCAATGGCTATGCAGGGTTCCGGAATCTCCGGTGTCGATGTAGGATCTGCAACCATTAAGATGAATGATGATGGATTCTATACTCTGATGATCGCAGCGGCAGATATGGGTACCGGATGTGATACGATCCTTGCACAGATGGCGGCAGAATGCCTGGATTGTCCGGTGGAAAATATAGAAGTCCTCGGAGCAGATACGGATTCGTCTCCATACGATTCGGGATCTTATGCGTCAAGTACGACATATGTAACAGGAAAAGCGGTAGAAAAAGCCTGCCAGAAACTGATCGCCAGAATTCTTGAGATTGCATCCGGTATGCTGGATGCACCGGTGGAAGAACTGGAATTTGCAAGCGACCGTGTAGAATGGCCAAAAGTACGGAAGTCTGTATCACTGATAGATATTGGTACGAAATCAATGTGTGGAAATGGCTGTGCACTGGAAGCGACAGAAAGTAACAGTTCACCGACATCACCGCCGCCATTCATGGCAGGAGCTGTGGAGATTGAACTGGACAAAGAGACCGGTCATGTGGAGATATTGGATTATAAAGCGGTTGTGGACTGCGGAACAGTAGTGAATCCAAATCTTGCAAGAGTACAGACCGAAGGTGGTCTGGTACAGGGAATTGGCATGACGCTTTATGAGAACATCCAGTACAATGACAAAGGAACCATGTTGAATAATTCTTTCATGCAGTACAAGATCCCGTCCAGAAGAGATATGGGAAACATCCAGGTGGAATTTGAAAGCAGTTTTGAGCCGACGGGACCGTTCGGAGCAAAATCCATCGGAGAGATCGTAATTAATACTCCTGCACCGGCACTTGCACATGCAATTGCCAATGCGACAGGAATCTGGTTTAAGGAACTTCCGATTACCAGTGAGCAGATCGCAATGGGAGTTTTTGAGAAGGAAGATATAAAATAGATCATATATTAAAAAATATATGTATAAATGACTTGCAATCAGAACGAAAAGTCATTACAATATGGGGTAACGTTTAGAAAAATATGTGGAGGCCGCTAAGATGCAGTTATTAAAAGACAGAATCCGCAAGGATGGAAAGATAAAAGAAGGCAACGTCTTAAAGGTGGACAGCTTTCTCAATCATCAGATGGATGTAAAGCTATTTCAGGAAATCGGGAAGGAATTCAAGAGAAGATTTGAAGGTGAGGAGATTACGAAGATTCTTACAATCGAAGCTTCTGGGATCGGAATCGCATGTGTTGCGGCTGAAGTATTTGATGTACCGGTTGTATTTGCAAAGAAGACACAGACAAAGAATATTGCAGGGGATGTATATACAACAAAGGTAGAATCATTCACACACGGAAGAGTTTACGATATTATCGTTTCCAGAGAATTTCTTGGAAAAGGAGATAAGGTTCTTCTGATTGATGATTTCCTTGCTAACGGGAAAGCACTGGAGGGACTGGCAGAACTGGTTAAAAAGTCAGGAGCCGAGCTGGTCGGAGCTGGTGTTGTAATCGAGAAAGGATTTCAGGTTGGTGGAGATATCATCCGCTCCAAAGGAATTCATCTGGAGTCTCTGGCAATCGTAGAAAGTATGGATGAGAAGACAGGGGAAGTCGTTTTCCGTAATTAACAGCTAAAATTCAAAGGATTTTTTAAGGGAATGTGAGGGTTTCATATTCCCTTTTTTTTATTCCTATGCTATACTTTATGATAAGTATGTGAATGCATAAAGAGAACTTATAGTAAGGAGTAAGAACTTATGAAAAGAGTATTGTTAAAACTCAGCGGGGAAGCTCTCGCAGGCGATAAAAAGACAGGATTTGATGAAGCTACCTGTATGGGTGTTGCAAAACAGGTAAAGCAGCTTGTAGATGATGGGGTACAGGTTGCGATTGTAACAGGTGGTGGTAACTTCTGGAGAGGAAGAACCAGCGAGACGATAGACCGTGTTAAAGCAGACCAGATCGGGATGCTGGCAACAGTTATGAACTGTATTTATGTATCTGATATTTTCCGTTATGCAGGAATGAAGACAGAAGTATTTACACCATTTGTGTGTGGCGCATTTACTACATTGTTTTCTAAAGATGCGGCAGTAGAAGCACTGAATGAAGGAAAAGTTGTGTTCTTCGCAGGTGGAACAGGACATCCATACTTCTCGACAGATACTGGTGCGGTTTTAAAAGCAATTGAGATTGAAGCAGATGCTATGCTTCTTGCAAAAGCAATTGACGGGATTTATGACAGCGATCCGAAGGTTAATCCGGAAGCAAAGAAATATGACGAGATTTCTATTCAGGAAATTATTGATAAGAAGCTGATGGCTGTAGACCTGACAGCATCTATTATGTGTCTGGAGAATAAGATGCCGATGCTGGTATTCGGACTGAATGAAGAGAACAGCATTGTTGAGACGATGAAGGGAACATTTACAGGAACAAAAGTAACTGTATAAGTATTATAATGGATTATTGCGATAAAAGGAGATCACGCTATGAATGAAAGATTAAAAACATTTGAGGAAAAGATGAAAAAAACAATTGGAAATCTGGACGGAGAACTTTCAGCAATCCGTGCAGGACGTGCGAATCCAAATGTGTTAAATAAAATTGTAGTAGACTATTATGGAACACCGACACCAATCCAGCAGGTGGCTAACGTATCTGTACCGGAAGCGCGTATGATCCAGATCCAGCCATGGGAGAAAAGCATGGTAAGAGAGATCGAGAAAGCAATTATGACTTCTGATCTCGGAATCAATCCTACCAATGACGGAACAACTGTACGTCTTCTCTTCCCGGAACTTACAGAGGATCGTAGAAAAGAACTGGTTAAAGATGTTAAGAAAAAAGGGGAAGCTGCAAAAGTTGCAATCCGTAATATCCGTCGTGACGGAATTGATGCAGCTAAGAAATTAAAAGGAACAGATGTCTCAGAAGATGAGATCAAGGACATGGAAGATGATCTGCAGAAACTGACAGATAAATATGTAAAAGAAGTGGATAAAGCTGTAGAATCAAAATCAAAAGAGGTTATGACAGTATAAGATCTGCAACAGATAAAAAGGTATAGAATAAGAAGGGGATAAGATCCAGAGAATCTGGAACTGTCCCCTCTGTTCTTGTATGACTGAAGAGCACTAAAAAGTTTTTGGGTTACATAAGTTCGAATGTGTTAGTAGGAGGAAATAATCATATGAATGTACCAAAGCATGTTGCAATCATATTGGATGGAAATGGCCGTTGGGCTAAGGCAAAGGGAATGCCCCGGAATTATGGTCACGCACAGGGTAGTAAGAATGTAGAGCGTATCTGTGAGGAAGCATGGAGAATGGGGATTAAGTACTTGACTGTCTATGCATTTTCTACAGAAAACTGGAACCGTCCGGATGATGAAGTCAATGCATTGATGAAGCTTTTACGTAATTATATGAAGACATGTCTGAAGACAGCAGCAAAGAATGATATGAAGGTCCGTGTGATTGGAGATATCACCAGACTGGATGAAGATATTCAGAAGAGAATTCTGGAACTGGAAGAGGCAACGAAGAATAATAGCGGTCTGAATTTCCAGATTGCGATCAATTATGGAAGCCGTGATGAGATGGTCCGTGCAATCCGGAAGCTTGCAAAGGATTGTATAGATGGAAAAGTGAATCCGGAAGAGATTGAAGAACAGACATTTGAACAATATCTGGATACAAAGGGAATTCCGGATCCGGATCTGATGATCCGCACAAGCGGGGAACTCAGACTTTCCAATTATCTGTTATGGCAGCTGGCGTATACAGAGTTTTATTTTACAGATGTTCCATGGCCGGATTTCAGTAAAGAAGAACTGGAAAAGGCGATTGAACAGTATAATCACCGCGACAGACGTTACGGCGGTGTGAAGGAGGAAGAAGAACAGAATGTTTAAGACAAGATTATTAAGTGGGATTGTTTTGGTCATTATCTTAATAGCAACAGTTGGAACCGGTGGCGGATTGTTGTTCGGTTTTCTGGCACTGATCAGTCTGATCGGATTGTCGGAACTTTATAAAGTTGTGGATGTGCAGAGCAAGATATTAGGTTTTACCGGTTATCTGGCAGCCGTTGTATATTACGGAATCTTATATACCGGACAGATGCAGTATGTGACATTTCTTACGATTGTATTTCTGGTCGTACTGATGGCGGTATATGTATTTTCATTTCCGGTATTTAAAGCAGAGCAGGTGATGACGGTATTCTTTGGTGTATTTTATGTTGCAGTGATGCTGTCTTATGTATACCAGACAAGAATGCTGGATGACGGAGCTGTTGCAGTATGGCTTATCTTTTTGAGCTCCTGGGGATGCGATACTTGCGCGTACTGCGTAGGTATGCTTCTTGGAAAGCATAAGATGGCACCGAAGTTAAGCCCGAAGAAATCTGTAGAAGGTGGAATCGGTGGAATCGTAGGAGCAGCTCTTCTAGGGGCAATCTTTGCTCTTGCAGCGAATAAGATTACAGGAGCAAGTGTGAATCCGGGACAGTATGCAATTATCTGTGGAGTTGGAGGAATGATCTCACAGATTGGTGATCTTGCAGCTTCTGCGATCAAACGTAATCATGATATCAAAGATTATGGAAAACTGATTCCGGGACATGGCGGAATTCTTGACAGATTTGACAGTGTTATCTTTACGGCGCCGATCATTTATTATCTTGCAACATTTCTTGCAGGCAGATTGTAGGAGGTTCATATGAAAAAGATAGCAATTTTAGGTTCCACTGGTTCTATCGGGACACAAACGCTGGAAGTGGTCAGAGAGAACGGCGATATTGAAGTGCTTGGACTGGCAGCCGGAAGTAATATTAAGGTGCTGGAAGAACAGATCCGTGAATTCCATCCGCAGATCGTGGCTGTATGGTCAGAAGAAAAAGCAGAGGAATTACGTGTGAATGTAGCAGATACGGACACGCAGATCGTGGCAGGCATGGATGGACTTCTGGAAGTCGCAACCATGAATGATACAGAGATTCTTGTGACAGCGGTTGTCGGTATGATCGGTATCCGTCCTACAATTGAAGCAATCAAGGCAGGAAAAGATATTGCGCTTGCCAATAAAGAGACGTTGGTAACGGCAGGACATATCATTATGCCGCTGGCAAAAAAGATGGGAGTATCGATTCTCCCGGTAGACAGTGAGCATAGCGCCATTTTCCAGTCATTACAGGGCAATCGTCACGGGGCAGTTCATAAGATTCTTCTGACCGCATCCGGCGGTCCGTTCCGTGGGAAAAAATCAGAAGAACTGATGGAAATCAAGGTGGAAGATGCATTGAAGCATCCAAACTGGTCAATGGGACGTAAGATCACAATTGATTCCTCTACAATGGTCAACAAAGGTCTCGAAGTCATCGAAGCCAAATGGTTATTTGATGTAGATGTGGATCGGGTGCAGGTTGTAGTACAGCCACAGAGTATTATTCATTCTATGGTAGAGTATGTAGATGGTGCGATCATTGCAGAGCTTGGAACACCGGATATGAAGCTTCCAATCCAGTATGCATTATATTATCCGGAGAGAAGATTCCTCCCGGGGGACAGAGTAGACTTCTGGACATTGGGAAAACTGGAATTTGAGAAGCCGGATACAGATACATTCTATGGACTGGAGCTTGCATACGAAGCAGGAAGAAAGGGCGGAAGCCTTCCGACTGTATTCAATGCAGCAAATGAACTTGCGGTAAGCAAGTTCCTGAACAGAGAAATCAAGTATCTGGAGATCACGGAGATCATCGAAGACTGTATGAAGGCACACAAAAATATTGAAAATCCAACATTGGAACAGATTCTGGAGACAGAAGCAGCGACCTATGAAAGAATCAACAGCAGGAGGTAATTAGAAATTTGGGAATTATATTAGCAATCTTGTTATTCAGCTTCATCGTATTTTTTCATGAGCTGGGGCATTTCTTACTGGCGAAGAAAAATGGAATTGATGTAGATGAGTTTGCTATAGGAATGGGACCGGCAATTTATTCAAAAGAATATAAAGGGACCAGATACGCCGTACGTATCCTTCCAATCGGAGGGTTCTGTGCGATGGGGGAAGATGAAGAGGCGAATGATTCGCCGAATAACTTTAATAATAAATCCGTATGGGCGCGAATCTCAGTCATAGCGGCAGGGCCTGTGTTTAACTTTATTCTGGCTTTTATCTTTGCAGTGATCATAACGGCAATGGTTGGTTACGATAAGCCGGTAATCGGGGCAGTGGAATCCGGATATCCGGCAGCGGAAGCTGGTTTGAAAAAAGGTGACGAGATCGTGCAGATGGGGGATAAAAAGATCCACATTTTCCGTGAAGTCAGTTTTTATAATCAGTTTCACTCTGATGAAGACGTGGTTGTCACTGTGCTGAGAAACGGAAAAGAAAAGACCGTTACACTGACTCCGAAGATGGACAAAGAACTGGGATATAAGAGACTCGGAATCGGCAGTTCCGGTTATACCAAAGCCAATGCACTGACGGCGGTCAAATATGGCGGCTATGAAGTGAAATTCTGGATCTGCACGACATTGGACAGTCTGAAGATGTTAGTGACCAGACAGATCGGAGTGAACGAACTTTCCGGACCGGTCGGAATTGTTAATACGGTAGATACCACCTATAAGCAGAGCCGTTCCTATGGTCTGTTTGTCGTCATTGTAGAGATGCTGAATCTGGCAATTCTGCTGTCGGCGAACCTTGGTGTGATGAACCTTCTGCCGCTTCCGGCACTGGATGGGGGACGACTGGTGTTCCTGATCATCGAAGCAATCAGAGGAAAGCGTGTGCCGCCGGAGAAAGAAGGGTATGTACATTTCGCAGGGATCGTGCTGTTGATGGCGCTTATGGTGTTTGTGATGTTTAATGATGTGCATCGGATATTCTTTGGGGGATAGAAGAAATCATTATTGATGATCTTAAGATTTGCGTTGCAGATTTGGTGAAATAATTACTATTATTTTTATAATTTTGTTTTTAAATCGGAAAGAAATCAAAAAGGAGATCTTTCCGATTTTCTGTGCGCTTGGCTGCGCATGTTGCAGTAAAATATATAGTTGGGAAAATGACAGATGAAGACTTATTGCATCAATTAAAAGCTGCAAGTGAAAATCACTGCCTTTTTTATGAACAGGTATCTGGTGAATGGATTGACGGAGCAGAAAGGAAGAAAAATGAGAAAAGCGATTGTATACACATCTGTGCATCATGGAAATACGGAAAAATTAGTAAAAAGGATAGTAGAAGAATGTCAGGTGGATTTGATAGATGCTATAAAACAAATGAACGCAGATTTAAATGATTATGATATGATTGGGTTCGCATCAGGAATCTATTATTCAAAATTCCACCGGTCAATATTAAAATTTTCTGAGGAGAATTTATCAGCCGACAAAAAGGTATTTCTGATCTGTACTTATGGTGGAAGTGCAAATTTTAAATCTATAGAACAGATTTTGAATAAAAAACATGCCAGTGTGGTTGGAAAATTTGGCTGTAAAGGGTATGACACATTCGGTCCATTTAAACTGGTTGGCGGTATTGCTAAAGGGCATCCAGATGAAGAGGATATGAAAAATGCAGTGGACTTCGTAAAAGGATTACACTAATTGAAAAATTCAGATTATATAATCAAAAGGCATGCGAAAAATGAATGGACATTTTTTTCATGCCTTTTTAAAGCATTAGGTGACGTAGAACTCAAAGTTAGCATTTTCCCATGTGGGGAAAATGGTTGTCAGTTCAATTCCGCAATCCGCGATACCCCCACATATATCTCCGATATCTTATACCAGGTCGTATAATCCACTTCTCCGGTCTGAGGCAGTCCAAAGACTTTTTGAAATACCCGGACAGCTTCGGCAGTTGCCGGTCCATAGATACCGTCAGCAGTGATCTTTGGAATAGCCGGATAAGCACCGGCAATCACATTCAACTGCTCCTGCATCTGCCGGACTTTGTTGCCGGATGAGCCAATCTTCAGAGTATAACCAGGCCAGGAGGACGGAATGCCGGAGATGGCTTCGGCGGTGTTGATGTACATGTCATCACCATAATAATAGCGTAGGATTTCGATAGGAGAGTAGCCCTGATCGCCTAATGATTTGGATCCCCATTGTGTCATCCAGTTCGGACACTGCACCTGCCGCCCGTCACAATACTGTGTCAGTATCGGCTGCTTCACATTCGGTCTGGAAAGATAATCGGCAAACAATTCATCAACGATCACAGAGATCGTATCATAGATATTCCGTTCGGGAATCCATTTATGGTCAAAAGCGGTGGATGAGGTAATCGTGAAATCATATCCTTTGTTCCGGTACCATTCTGTATACACACGGTTCAGTGTGAAGGACATGATCGCCAGAACATTTGCCCGGATCGTATCTTCAGGCCAGGTAGCATAGATTTCGCTGGAAGCCACATTTTTGATATAGTCTTTATACTTTACGTAATAATTTCTTGCGGTAGAATCCCGCGGGCTTCCATCGTGGACAACAATATATTCAGGAACGACGACACGACTTAAGACAATCTCACCGGATTCGATGGTTGGCTTGATCTCATCCTCTGGAATCTTGGGTGGGTATGTGGCATATAATGTATGAGCGGGTATGACGAACATAGCTTCATTTTCTTCCTGGTTATCGACGGGTTTCATGCTGACATTCTGCAGGGCTGTTACGTGGGGCAGAATCTCTGTTCCGGCAATGCTGACGGATTCATATCCGGCAGCAGATATTTGTAAGGTGTATTCTGAATACGGCTGGATCTCATTTTCCGGGTCCAGGCTGTATTCCAGCGGTGGTGCGGAAAGATCGATCATATCGGTATGTCCGGAACTGTCGGTAGTAAGCTGCTCTAAAGGAGTTTCCGGGATACCGGTGTAGGAGATGGAAATCCGGGCTCCCTGAATCGGATATGCAGTGATGTCGGAGACAAGATTGATCTGCAGACGGCCTTTATCAGGAGTATCCTGAGTGGTTGGAGTCGCTCCATTCATAATAATAGGACCTCTTTTAAGACTCTGTTACTGACAGAGTATGCAAAAGTAAGAAAAATGTGAGAATTGCGGAAAGAGAAAGAAACCGGTATAATAAAGTATTCCTACATTATGCAGGAAATCATAAGAATGATAGAAACAGGAGCGAAAAACAGAGCATGAAAAGAAGACATTTGCGAATATATAGAAAAAGAAGAAAAAAGAAAACGCTCATCCTGATTCTGATATGCATCTTACTCATAGGAATCGCGGCAGCAGAGCGAATCGGATACATAGATATGGAACAATTTATTTCCAATAAACAGGAAGCGATTCCTTATCAGAAAGTATCCAAAACGGCAGAAGAGAACACAGAAAAATACTATTACCGGCAATTGCCGGAAGAACAGAAGCAAGTTTATCGGGAAATCCTGGAAGGTGTCAGAAATCACACAGAGGAGATATATGTACATGATACAGATGCGGATGAGACGAATCAGATATTCCGGAAGCTGATGAAAGATCAACCGGATATCTTCTGGTGTGATGGAACAGCGACAGCTACAACGCATAAGGGAACGGAAAGCTATACGGTTCTGAAACCAAAATATTTTTATACAGCTAAGGAAAGCCAGACGATGCAGACAGAGATTACGCAGGCGGCAGCAAAGTGGCTGGCAGGTCTGGATGCTGACGCAGATGAGTATCAAAAAATTCTCTATGTGTATGAAAAAATCGTAGATGAAGTGGACTATGACGAGAGTGCACCGGATAACCAGAACATTTACAGCATATTTGTCAACAGGCAATCCGTATGTGCCGGATATTCAAAGGCAACGCAATACTTACTGGAACAACTTGGTGTGTTCTGTACTTATGTGACAGGAAAGACGACAGAAGGCGGAAACCATGCATGGAATCTGGTGAAGTGCAACGGCGATTATTATTACGTTGACACAACCTGGGGAGATCCGGTGTTTCAGCAGGAAGAAGGCGAGGATATATCCCGGGATACAAATCAAGAAACAGACACTTCCGGGAATAAGACAAATATCAGTTATGATTACATGTGCTGTGATGATACACAGCTGTTCCAGACACATATCCTGGATAAAGACACGCAGATGCCGGAGTGCAGCAAGATGGATTGCAATTATTATGTGGTAAATGGAATGTATTACACGCAGTATGATGCGGAACAGGCATTGGGAGCCATGAACCAGACAATCTGGACGAAGAAAAGTGCGACCACTTTCAAGTTCTCTGACAATGCGGTTTATCAACAGGCGCATGATGACATTTTCCAGAAAGAACTTGCAAAAGCAGCGCAGAATCTGGCAGACTACTATGGGTTATCACAGGTGAAGTACCAGTACATCGATGATCCGAGATTACACAAGATTGTAATATTTTGGCAGTATTCATAAAAAAACAAAAATATCCGTTGAAAATCCTCGGATTATGTAGTATAATTTTTACAATTTGTGAAGACATAAATTGTCTGGTACCGATGGATCAAAACAGGGCAGTTTTGTGCTTGCACAAACTGCCTTTTGTTCTATATTTTTAAGAAAAAATTCCTTGTTACAACGAATTTTTTTTGCCCAAATATAGGAATATACCTGAGGGACGGCGGAATGGCTTCATAAAAAAGAAAAAGAAACACAGAAGGGAAAAGGTGAATATATGAAAGCATTTCTTATATTAGAAGACGGGACTGTCTTTACCGGAACCAGTATCGGTTCGACAAAAGACATGATTAGTGAGATAGTGTTTAATACTTCAATGACAGGTTATCTGGAGGTATTAACCGACCCTTCTTATGCGGGACAGGCCGTAGTAATGACCTATCCATTGATTGGAAATTATGGCATCACACCGGATATGGAGTCAAGGAAGGCATGGCCGGATGGATATATCGTAAGAGAACTTTCCAGAATGCCAAGCAACTTCCGTTGTGAAGGAACAATTCAGGATTTCCTGAAAGAACAGGATATTCCGGGAATTGCAGGAATTGATACACGTGCCCTTACAAAGATTCTTCGTGAAAAGGGAACCATGAATGGAATGATCACCACCAATGAGAATTATAATTTAGACGAGATCCTTCCGAAGCTAAAAGCTTATACAGTTGGTGATGTGGTATCAAAAGTAACATGTGATGAAAAATATGTCTTAGAAGGCAATGGACCAAAGGTAGCTCTTATGGACTTTGGTGCGAAAAAGAACATTGCCAAGTCTTTAAATGAACGTGGCTGTGAAGTAACAGTCTATCCGGCAGGTACAAAGGCAGAAGAAATCATTGCTTCTGAACCGGACGGTATTATGTTGTCTAATGGACCTGGAGATCCGGAGACATGCGTATCTATTATCGAAGAGATCAAGAAATTATACAATACTGATATTCCTATTTTTGCAATTTGTCTTGGACATCAGCTTATGGCACTTGCAAATGGCGCAAAGACTTATAAGTTGAAATATGGACACCGCGGCGGTAACCATCCGGTGAAGGATCTGACCAACAACAGGGTTTATATTTCTTCACAGAATCATGGTTATGCAGTTGATGGTACGTCAATTGACCCGAAAGTAGCAAAAGAAGCGTTTATCAATGTTAATGACGGAACCAACGAAGGACTTGCATATGAAGGAAAGAACATTTTTACAGTTCAGTTCCATCCGGAAGCTTGTCCGGGACCACTGGATTCCGGATACCTGTTTGACAGATTTATGGATATGATGAAAGGAGCAAAATAATGCCTAGAATTAAAGATATTAAGAAAGTATTAGTAATTGGCTCTGGTCCTATTATCATTGGACAGGCAGCGGAGTTTGACTACGCAGGTACACAGGCCTGCCGTTCGTTAAAAGAAGAAGGTCTGGAAGTAGTTCTGCTGAACTCTAATCCGGCTACAATCATGACAGATAAAGATATCGCAGACCGCGTATACATTGAACCTCTGACAGTTGAAGTAGTAGAACAGCTGATTTTAAAAGAAAAACCAGACAGTGTTCTTCCGACACTTGGCGGACAGGCAGCGCTGAACCTGGCTATGGAACTTGAAGAAAATGGATTCCTTAAGAGAAATAATGTACGTTTGATCGGTACTACTTCCGAGACGATCAAAAAAGCGGAAGACCGTTTGGAATTCAAGATGACGATGGAGAAGATCGGTGAGCCTTGTGCAGCTTCTAAAGTCGTAAAGGATGTGCAGACAGGTATTGAATTTGCAGAAAGCATCGGATATCCGGTTGTACTTCGTCCGGCTTATACACTTGGAGGAAGCGGCGGAGGAATCGCGGATAATAGAACAGAACTCGTAGAGATCCTGGAAAACGGACTTCGTCTTTCACGTGTTGGGGAAGTTTTGGTAGAACGTTGCATCGCAGGATGGAAAGAGATCGAGTACGAAGTAATGCGTGACAGCAATGGTAACTGCATTACCGTATGTAATATGGAAAACCTGGACCCTGTAGGTGTACATACCGGAGACAGTATCGTAGTAGCACCTTCTCAGACACTGAGCGATAAAGAGTACCAGATGCTCCGTACATCTGCTCTTAATATTATCAGTGAGTTAAATATCACTGGTGGATGTAACGTACAGTATGCGCTGAATCCAGATTCATTTGAGTACTGTGTAATCGAGGTTAACCCTCGTGTAAGCCGTTCTTCTGCACTTGCATCTAAGGCAACAGGATATCCGATTGCCAAGGTTGCAGCAAAGATCGCTCTTGGATATACACTGGACGAGATCAAGAACGCAGTAACAAAGAAGACATACGCAAGTTTCGAGCCTATGCTTGACTACTGTGTTGTAAAGATCCCGAGACTTCCATTTGATAAGTTCATCAGTGCAAAACGTACACTGACAACACAGATGAAAGCGACCGGAGAAGTTATGAGTATCTGTGATAACTTCGAGGGAGCACTTATGAAAGCCATCCGTTCTCTGGAACAGCATGTAGACAGCCTTATGTCTTATGACTTCTCTCATTTAAAAGGAGAAGAACTGTTAGAAGAACTGAAAGTTGTAGATGACCGTCGTATCTGGAAAATCGCAGAAGCAATCCGTCAGGGCATCAGCTACGAAGACATTCACAGAATTACAAAGATTGACAACTGGTTCATTGACAAGATCGCAATTCTTGTAGAGATGGAACAGAAATTAAAGACAGAAGAATTAACAGCAGAGACATTAAAAGAAGCAAAACGCTTAGAGTTCCCGGATAATGTGATCGCAGAACTGACAGGAAAGACAGAGCGTGAGATCCATGACCTTCGTCATGACAATGGCATCACAGCTTCTTATAAGATGGTTGATACCTGTGCGGCTGAGTTCGCAGCAGAGACACCATATTACTACTCTGTATTCGGAAGTGAGAATGAAGTAGTTGAAACTTCCGGCAAGAAGAAAGTACTGGTACTTGGTTCCGGACCGATCCGTATCGGACAGGGTATCGAGTTCGACTTCTGTTCTGTACATTGTACATGGGCATTTGCCAAAGAAGGATACGAGACGATTATTGTAAATAACAACCCTGAGACAGTAAGTACAGACTTCGATATCGCTGACAAGCTGTATTTCGAGCCTCTGACACCGGAAGATGTAGAAAGTATCGTAGATCTGGAAAAACCGGACGGAGCAGTTGTACAGTTCGGTGGACAGACAGCGATCAAGCTGACAGAATCTCTTATGAAGATGGGCGTTCCGATTCTTGGAACATCTGCTGAAAATGTAGATGCAGCCGAAGACCGTGAGCTGTTTGATGAGATTCTTGAGCAGTGCGAGATTCCAAGACCGACAGGTGGAACTGTATTTACAGCAGAAGAAGCGAAGAAAGTTGCAAACAGACTGGGTTATCCGGTACTGGTAAGACCTTCTTACGTACTTGGCGGACAGGGAATGCAGATTGCGATCAACGATCACGATATTGATGAGTTTATCGGAATCATCAACCGTATCGCACAGGATCACCCAATCCTGGTTGATAAGTATTTACAGGGTAAAGAGATCGAGGTTGATGCCGTATGTGACGGAGAAGATATCCTGATTCCTGGTATCATGGAGCATATCGAACGTGCCGGAATCCATTCAGGAGACAGTATTTCTGTATATCCTGCACAGAGCATCTCTCAGAAGACAAAAGAGACAATTGCCGAATATACAAGAAGACTTGCAAAATCATTACACGTAATCGGATTGATCAATATTCAGTTCATCGTATGTGGAGAAGATGTATATGTTATCGAGGTTAATCCTCGTTCCAGCCGTACGGTTCCATATATCAGTAAGGTAACAGGTATTCCAATCGTACCACTTGCAACAAAAGTGATCATCGGACACAAGATCAAAGAACTTGGTTATACACCTGGATTACAGCCGGAAGCAGATTATTTTGCAATCAAGATGCCGGTATTCTCATTTGAGAAGATCCGCGGTGCTGATATCAGCCTTGGACCTGAGATGAAGTCTACCGGAGAGTGTCTGGGAATTGCCAAGACATTTGATGAGGCTCTTTATAAAGCATTCATCGGTGCCGGAGTCAAACTTCCAAAACACAAGAACATGATTATGACAGTTCGTGATGAAGATAAGGAAGAAGCAGTAGAGATCGGACGCAGATTCGAGAAGATCGGTTACAAGATCTTTGCTACAGAAGGAACTGCCAAGGTTCTGACAGATGCCGGAGTAAAGGCTATGACAGTGAATAAGATCGAGCAGGAATCACCGAACCTTATGGATCTGATCCTCGGACATAAGATCGACCTGGTTATCGACACACCTCCGCAGGGAGCTGATCACTCAAGAGACGGATTCGTGATCCGTAGAAATGCGATCGAGACAGGTGTCAATGTACTGACAGCGATCGATACAGCAAAAGCACTGATCACCAGTCTGGAGAATACAGATATCCAGAAGCTGACACTGATTGACATTGCTAAGATCAAATAGAGTTTGGACAATCGAATTTTGTGTAAATGAATTTTGTGCAACAGAATTTGAAAAATTGATATTTGTAAAAACATAAATAAGAAGTGGCATACAGCATGATTATTTTGCGGTATGCTGCTTTTTTGTTGCCAGATATTCGAAAGAATCTGCCAGTATCAAGTACTTCCAGTGGCAGATTCAGTAGATACTAAAGTAAAAAATATAAAATATGTGATCATTTACAACATGTAATACGTTCTATATACAGGGGACGCCCTCAGGAGGAAGAATTTTGACGCGTGAAAATGAATTACTTAAAAAGATAGCAAAAGGTGAAACAGAATACTGGGAAGAACTGATCGGGATGTATTACGAGGATATTCTCCGCTACTGTATCTACCATGCCCCGGACAAGACGGCGGCAGAAGATGCGGTACAGGAGACATTTCTGAAGGTGATCCGGTATATGCCGGACTACAGACATCGTGGGAAATTCCGGGCATTCTTATACAAGGTGGCCGCAAACACCTGCAAAGACCAGTGGAGGAAATGCACAAAAGAAGAATGGTTTGATACAGATACCGAAGCATCGGATGGTGAGAAAAAACTGCCAGAAGAAATGATCTATCTGGAAACCGGTTATGCAAAGACAGAAGGTGA
Organism: Dorea sp. BIOML-A1; assembly: GCF_009875615.1. Lineage (NCBI taxonomy): Bacteria > Bacillati > Bacillota > Clostridia > Lachnospirales > Lachnospiraceae > Dorea > Dorea sp. BIOML-A1. Next base: position 31,268 of record NZ_WWSA01000019.1, on the reverse strand, counting down.
TATCAATTTCCTGAGACTGATCCGGAAGCTTCCGGAAGATCAGAGAGAAGTCGTATATCTGAAGTATGCACAGGAACTTTCGTTTCGTGAAATTGCGGAGATACTCGGGATTCCGGCAAGAACGGTTCAGTCGAGACTCAGGATCGCATTAAAGAAATTAAGAAAAAAGGAGGGAAAGCCGGATGTATAACAGACAGGGAAGAAAGGAAGAAGCGTATTTATATAAAGCATTGAAGTTAAGCGGATCATTGCAGATTGGCGAAGAAGAAAAGTCAGAACAGATCAGAAAAATCATGGAGATCAGTAAGGTCGACTGGCTGACCGGGAAGAAGAGAGAACGGACAGACTTTACAGCATTCCTGATCCGTCAGATTCCGTTCATCGGATGGAAGATGTGGAGCATACAGGCGCTGGTTATGATAAGTGCGGTCGTATTCTTTTATGGAACGGACGCAGGAACTGTGGATGTAACATGGCTGTTGGCGGGAAGAAGACTTGCGTTTCTGGTCGGAGCACTGGGAACTGTCATGGCAATGATCGGGATTCCTTATGTGATGCAGTCTTTCCGATACCGGATGTATGAGATGGAAAAAGCCACAAAGCATGGATTGGCGGGGATGCTTTTAAGCCGGATGATCGTATTGTCGGCCGGAGATCTGGTAACCGTTCTGTTGTGTATGTTTGTGATCAGCAGTAAGAATTATGCATCGGCAGGTATGGTTCTTTTGTGGTATCTGGCACCGCTATTCCTGACAGGAAGCTTCTGTGCGGGATGGATGCAGAAGATAGAAGCAAAACTTGATATGGAAGATCAGGCCTCCGGATGTATCCGGATCTGTGAAGGTGCCTGTGTGGGACTTTTGATTTTGCAATATCTTTTATACCTGAAACTTCCATCTGTGTATGGAAATGCAGGATGGTGGACTGTTATTCTGGTGATTGCAGCTGGAACTATGGTGTATAAGGGAAGGAAGATAATTGCTGTACAATTTTAGAAGTAAAATGGGATAAAATTTTAAAATGACAGTATATCTAAAAGAGATAAATAAAAAAGGATAATGATAAACGATCTGAATGAAACAGATAAATATGGATAAGAAATGAATCCAAGGTACTTACTATAGAACCTTATCATAAGACTTAACCTAGAAACTTTTGTGAAAGAAAGAGGAACAAAATATGAAACTTGAAATATGTGATGTCAGCAAACAATACAAAGACAAATGTGCTGTCGATCATGCAAGCCTGACACTGACACCGGGAGTCTGGGGACTTCTGGGAGCAAATGGTGCGGGTAAGACGACACTTATGCGGATGATCGCTGGGATTATGAAGCCGACTGGCGGAGAGATCCGTTACGACGGGATCGAGATCGGCACAATGGGAGAAAAATACAGAGATATCTTCGGATATCTGCCGCAGGAATTCGGATTCTATCCGGGATTCTCGGTACAGGATTATCTGGAATATATGGCTGCATTAAAAGGAATCGGCAAAAGAGAGACAAAAGAAAAGATACAGGAACTTCTGGAATTGGTATCACTTACGGATGTCAGAAAGAAGAAAATCAGCAAATTATCCGGCGGAATGAAACGCCGTGTGGGAATCGCACAGGCATTGTTGAATGAGCCGAAAGTACTGATCTTAGATGAGCCGACCAGCGGGCTGGATCCGGGAGAGAGAATGCGTTTTCGGAATCTGTTATCGGAATTCGGAAGGAACAGGATCGTACTGATCTCGACGCATATTGTGTCGGATGTGGAGTACATTGCCACTTGCAATGCAGTTATGAAAAATGGAAAGATTGCAGCGGTTGGAGAGACAGAAGAACTGGTAAAAGAAGTCGAGGGAAAAGTATGGAATGTAGTCCTTGATATGGCAGAAGTGATGACATACGAGACAAAAATCCCAGTGGTGAACATTTACAACCGCGAAGATGGAAAAACGGTGCTGCGTTATCTGGCAGAGCGGCCGGTTATTCCGGGATCGGAACCGGCAGATGCAAGAATGGAAGATCTGTATCTGTGGATGTTTCCGGAACAGGGAAGGGAGGAAGTACGATGAGACTATATGTATTAGAATTAAAACGTCTGTTGAAGACAAGAAGTGTCAGTTTCCTATTGATCGCGGCACTTGTACTTTCGGCAGTAATGGCATATGTACCGGTAACATATATTCAGGCATATAAGACAGATAAGTCCGGGAATATCGAGGCAGTAAGCGGAAGAGAAGCAATAAAGGTGAAAAGGGCGGATAAAAAAGCACTGCAAGGTGAAATGACGGAAGCAAAGATCCGCGAGACAATCACTGATATAAAAGAAGTATTAAAAGAATATGGCTCACTGAGCCGGCAGGATATTCCTCTGGAAGTATATGTGCAAAAAGTATATCCGCATTTAGATATCATAGCAGTGCTGGAACAGACAGTCGTTCCGGACGGAAAGAATCTTTATACCATGAAATATTCGGATATCAGTGAAGAGGATGCAAAGAATGTATATGTAGCTTACAGGAAAAATGTTTGTAATCTGAACCAAAATCCCGGAATTCAAAAGAAGATCGATCAGATGACAGCACAGATACGGACCCCATTTAGTTATTATCCGGAGATTACGACGGATCAGCTGGATTATTATGAAATCTATCTGTTCCTGGTCATGATTTTCTTTATGGTGATCATAACACCGGTATTTGCAACCGAGTATCAGACCGGATCAGACCAGATCCTGCGCTGTACGAAACATGGAAAATTCCGCCTTGCGGTTACAAAAATCGCAGTGGTATTCACATTGATTTTTGCAGTATTTGCGGCAGGAACGGCAGTCTTTTCCATCATAATGCGTCTACTATATGGCGCAGAAGTATTTAAAAATCCGTTGCAGATGCTTGGATATCTGTACTATATTCCTGCATTTACAGTAGGAAAAATGTATAAGGTCATGGTTGCGGGAGCGCTGCTTTCACTTGTGGCAGTTGGATCGAGTACACTGTTCTTTTCGGCAAAATGCAAGACGGTACAGTCGGCACTGATCTGTGCATTTGCGGGTGCATTTGTACCGATGGTGATATTTACAATATCAAACAGCCGGAATATTTTGGATATTTTAAGATGTATCTTCCCGACCAGTGGACTTGCCTTTATGAACAGCCTGGAGGGAGAATTGCTTGCCAGAAACTTTGTACAGATCGGCAGCGGATATTACTGGACGCCATATATTATTGCAATTGCAGCAGGAATCTGGATTCCGGTATGTCTGGTCGTAACAGTGGTGAGCTATTGTAAAAAAGAGGCTTAAAAAGCGGTGAAATAACAGAGAAAAATAAGTAATAATAGCAGAAAAAAGAGCAGTGTAATCTGTGTGTTTGAAAAAAGTAAATAAAAAAGTTGACAAAATACAGCGTACATGATATGATACCAATCGTTGCTTGTAACAAATCTGTAATATTTGTAATAAAGTTGCAAAAAGTGAATATACTTTATTAAAAGAAATGTAAATCATTGCAACAAAATCAGGAGGGTATTTATATTATGTTAAAAGCGAAGAGACTGAAATCGATGTTCGTGCTGTATTCAGCATGCGCAGTAATGGCAACTGGTTTTACCAGTCAGGCAGCCTCTGAACAGTCGGAAGTAACAACAATCACAGAAACAAAAGGGGAAAATACGAATACACACACTGCTGTACAGGCGATATCACAGAATATCGTAGCATCTGCACAGGAGATGACAGATGTAAGTCAGCAGGTAATCGCAGATAATATAGCAAAAAAAGAAGAGGAAGAACGCCTCGCAAAAGAAAAGGCAGAGCAGGAAGCACAAGAAAAAGCAGAACGCGAAGCAAGAGAAGCATACGTAAGAGCGAATCAGGAACTGATGGCATCCATCATCTACTGTGAAGCGGGAAATCAGCCGTATGAAGGACAGGTTGCTGTCGGTGCGGTGATCATGAACCGTGTCAAGAGTGGATGCTATCCGAATTCTATCGAAGAAGTCATCTATCAGTCCGGACAGTTTGGACCGGCTGCGACCGGATGGCTGAACAGAGTCAGAAGTTCAAAGGGATATTCACAGACGGCTCTGCAAGCCGCTGTAGATGCGCTGAATGGCTCGAATCCGATCGGAAGCTGCCTGTATTTTGACCAGGGCGGTGCCGGAATGAAGATCGGAGCGCATTATTTCCACTAATATTTGCAGAAACAATATAGAAAGAAATGCATACAGGGTGGAGTCGGAGTTCTTCAGAAATTCGAAAGAAATCTTAAGAAAGCCGGAATTGACAATTGCATTACGAATGTATTACGATAAGAGGGCAAAAGTTTTTAACTTTTGTCCTTTTGCTATTGCCATGCATTCGTAAGGAGCTGCCAGTTGCCAAAGCATCCGTAAGAAGTTGCCAGTGGCAAGTTCTGTAGGTGGCAAGTTCTGTAGGTGGCAGGTCATGTAGATGTCAGGTACACATCTGAGAGGTGTTACATACAGGGACAAAAGCTGAATATATGGGGAGAAGAAAGATTGTATAAGATTTTAATCGTGGAAGATGATGAAACAATAGCAGGCGGTCTGAAAAACCATTTGGGAAAATGGAATTATCAGGCAGAATGTATGACAGATTTTAAAGACGTGATGGGAAAATTTGTGGACTTTGAGCCGCAGCTTGTGTTATTGGACATTGTACTTCCATTTTTTAATGGATTTCACTGGTGTCAGGAGATCCGGAAGATCTCGAAAGTGCCGATCATCTTCCTGTCATCGGCGAATGATAATATGAATATTGTGATGGCAATGAATATGGGCGGCGACGAATTCATCGAGAAACCGTTTGACCTGAATGTGGTAACGGCAAAGGTGCAGGCCGTGTTAAGAAGAACCTATGAATTCCGTGGAACGGCAGATGTCATGGAGTGGAACGGTGCGATCCTGAATCTGGCAGATGCGACAGTTCTGTATCAGGACCAGAAACTGGAACTGAGCAAGAACGAATTCAAGATTCTGCAGATACTTCTGGAAAATACAGGGAAGATCGTAAGCCGTGAAAGTATTATGACGAGACTCTGGGACAGCAATGAATTTATTGATGACAATACACTGACGGTCAATGTGGCAAGACTTCGTAAAAAAATGGAACAGATTGGCCTTGGCGGAAAGATCATCACAAAAAAAGGAATAGGATATATGGTGGAGGCATGAAACTGTTAATAGCATTTTTTAAAGATAAAACAAGAGAGATCAGCCTTTATGCCGGAACGGTCGGAATATTTATTGTTGTAGCATTTCTTTATAATATCAGGATGGATGCGTTGAAATATGCACTGCTGCTGGTGATATTGTGGCTGCTCCTTTATGTAATAACGGAATATCATCGCTTCCGGAAGAAGCATCTTTTGCTGGAACGGTTTAAGAAGAGCACGCAGGAGTGCACAAAAGAACTTCCAGAGTGCAGGAATCTTCTGGAACTGGATTATCAGGAATTACTGGGGATCTTTGACGAAAAGATTCTGGAGTTGAAATCAGAGGCAAGAATCAAAGGCCAGGACTTAAGTGATTATTATGGTATGTGGGTGCATCAGATCAAGACACCTATCGCTGCGATGCACATATTGCTGCAATCGGTGGAAGATGAAAACCCGGCACTGCCGGAATTAAAAGAGATGAAGATGGAACTTTTTAAAATGGAACAGTATGTGGAGATGGTGCTGACGTATCTCCGCATGGAAGATATGTCCGGGGATCTGCAGTTTGAGAAGGTATCTTTAGATAAGATTCTGAAACAATCTGTCCGGAAATATTCTCAGATGTTTATTTTTCAGAAGATCTGTCTGGATTACCGGCCGGTGGAACGAATAGTTCTTACAGATGAAAAATGGCTGGAGTTTGTGACAGAACAGATTCTGTCTAATGCTTTGAAATACACAAAGAATGGCGGCAAGATCAGAATCTGTCTGGAAGAAAAAAGAGGACGGGAGTGTCTGGTGATCGAGGATAATGGAATCGGTATTCAGGCAGAAGATCTTCCTAGAGTATTTGAAAAAGGGTTTACCGGATATAATGGAAGAGCAGATAAGAAGTCTACCGGGATTGGACTGTATCTTTGCAAAAAGATCATGGATAAGATGGGACATAAGATATGGATTGATTCAGAGGTGGGAAAAGGAACCCGTGTATATCTGGAACTGACAAGGAAAGAATGGAATCCGGAATAACGATCAGACAAAAAGAGAAAAACCTTACAGGAATGTAAGATTAAACAGGGGAAATGTCACATGCTTCGATGGCAGGATATTTCCTCTTTTTTTTATAATAGATACCGTAAAGAAGAAATCTTAAAAAGAAAGGAAGAAAAACTTATGTCATTACTGGAAGTAAAAAATGTGAAGAAGATATATACGACTCGTTTTGGGAGCAATCAGGTAGAGGCTTTAAGAGATGTGAATTTTACGGTAGAACGCGGGGAATATGTTGCAATCATGGGAGAGTCTGGATCGGGAAAGACGACTCTGCTGAATATTCTGGCGGCACTTGATAAACCGACAGAAGGAAAGGTTTATTTAAAAGACAGGGATCTGGGGAAATTAAAAGAAAAAGAGATCGCAACGTTCAGACGTCAGAATCTCGGCTTTGTATTTCAGGATTTTAACCTGTTAGATACATTTTCATTAAAGGATAATATATTCCTGCCACTGGTATTATCCGGAAAGAAATATCCGGAGATGGAAAAGAGATTAAAACCGATTGCAGAAAAACTTGGAATTGAAAAACTATTGGAGAAATATCCATATGAGGTGTCCGGTGGGCAGAAACAAAGAGCTGCAATTGCAAGAGCGCTGATCACGAAACCACAGCTGATTCTTGCCGATGAACCTTCGGGAGCACTGGATTCGAAAGCGGCAGACAGTTTGATGAATCTTTTTACAACGATTAACCAGGAAGGTCAGACGATTGTTATGGTGACACATAGTGTGAAAGCGGCGAGTAGTGCGAAAAGGGTGCTTTTTATCAAGGACGGAAAAGTATTCCATCAGCTTTACAGGGGGAATCTTACGAACGAAGAAATGTATGAAAGAATTTCAGATACGCTGAAGATTCTTACCACAGGAGGTGAGGAGGATGAATAATTTCATCTATGAAAAACTTGCTGTGACCAATCTTAAGAATAACCGTAAGACCTATGTACCCTATATCTTTACAGGTGTTCTGACCGTCATGATGTTCTATATCATTGACGCACTGAGCAAGGGGGAAGGTATTACCCAGAATACATTGAAGATATGTCTTCAGTATGCAACGGGTGTGATCATTGTATTTGCAGTGATTTTTCTGTTCTATACGAATAGTTTCCTGATCAAACGACGAAAGAAAGAGATCGGAGTATACAATATTCTTGGAATGGGAAAGCGGCATATTGCACGAATGATGGCAGTTGAGACGATCCTGACGGCGGGAATCAGTATTCTTGGCGGTCTGGTGTTTGGAATAATATTTGGGAAACTGATGTATCTGCTGCTTCTTAAGATTCTGCACAACAGCGTAGATATGCAGTTTTCGGTCAATGGGACTGCAATTGTACAGACTGTCATATTATTTGCAGGAATTTTTCTTCTGACGTATTTATATAACATTTTACAGATACAGCTGGTGAATCCGGTGGAACTTCTGCACGGAGGCAATCAGGGGGAGAAAGAGCCGAAGAGCAGATGGCTGCTTGTGATCGTCGGTGTGGCGGCACTTGGCAATGGCTACTGGATTGCACTTACAACAGAGGCACCGTTAGAAGCACTTTTGAAATTCTTTGTTGCAGTGGTCTGTGTGATTATTGGAACTTATGCACTTTTTATTGCCGGAAGCATTGTGGTATTGAAAATACTCCGGAAAAATAAAGCTTATTATTATAATCCAAAGCATTTTACCAGTGTATCAGGCATGATCTATCGTATGAAACAAAACGGAGCGGGACTTGCGAACATCTGTGTGTTAAGTACGATGGTGCTGGTTATGGTATCCACAACGGTATCTTTGTATGCGGGAATGGAAGATATCCTGGACTCACGTTTTCCGAGAGATGTTTCAATTGTCTGCAATGAAGCCGATACAAATAATGAAGAGACTCTTCAGAGACTGATAAAAGAACAATGTGAGAAAGCAGGGGTAAAAATAACAGACAGAGTCCGGTACAGATATGGCAGTATGAATGCGGTTTTGAAAGGAAATAATCTGGAAAAGGTAGAGCAGTACTATCCGGACAATCATTTTTACTATGTAGAGATGATCACACAGGAAGAGTATAACCGGATAGAAAAACAGAATGTTTCGTTAAAGGAACAGGAAATACTGACCTATACCACGAACGGCAAATGTGGAAAAAAACAGATAAACATTGCAGGACAGAACTATCAGGTGAAAAAAGAACTGTCCGAGATGACGAGCCAGCCGAAGAGCACGGCAGAAATGTATAAGACATTATACATTGTATTTGCAAATGCAGAGCAGATTGAACGTATCGAGTCATTTTCTTATGCAGATAAATTCAACCTGAAGGGAGATGACGGAAAACAAAAAGAGGCACTGGAACAGATACAGAACGAATTTTATGAAAAGTTTCCGGATGGAACGATGGAAAGCCGTATGTTAAGCCGTTCTTCTTTTTATGAATTGTACGGCGGATTGTTCTTTATTGGAATCTATCTGGGAAGTATGTTTATTATGGCAACGGTACTGATCATTTATTATAAGCAGATATCGGAAGGCTATGATGACAGGGAGCGTTACCAGATCATGCAGAAGGTTGGTATGAGTAAAAAAGAAGTGAAGCGCTCCATCAGAAGCCAGGTCTTAAGCGTATTCTTCCTGCCGTTGGTTGTAGCAGTGATCCATGTTGCAGTAGCCTTTAAAGTAATGACAAAAATTCTGGGAGTATTAAATCTTACGAATGTATCGTTGTTTGCGGTATGCACAATCATTACGATAGCGGTGTTTGCGGTATTCTATATCATCGTTTACAGCATAACTGCGAAAGAATATTACCGGATCGTGAATTAAGATTAAGGGTTTACCATTGACTTTGTATCTTTCAGGTTGTATTGTTGTTTTAGAATGTTTTACGAATCAAGGAGGAACTTAAAAATGACAAGAGAAGGCGAAAGAGAACTGGTAAAAGTGGAACATGTAAATGGCGGAGACGGTTATATTGTAAGAGAAGCAATGGTTACTTCGGAAGAAGTTGGAGAAGCATGTAAGATGTATGCCAAGATTCATCTGGATCCGGGATGTGAAGTAGGATACCATTATCATCATGGTGAGACGGAGTCTTACTTTATTCTGACCGGACACGGAACTTATGACGATAACGGTGAAAAACAGCCGGCAAATCCTGGCGATCTGTTCCTGTGTAAAGACGGAGATGCACATGGAATTAAGAACACCGGTGATGAAGAACTTACCTTTATGGCATTGATCTTAAAAAAATAATATTGGAAAATATGAAAAACACCTGTCTGTAACTTGGATCATTTCAGGAATGATACCGGGCCGCAGACAGGTGTTTGTATTGCCATGCATTCGGAAGAAGCTGCCAGTGGCAGGTTCTCTGCATTGATTATAATGAACGGAATACATCCAGCAGCCGGTCATTATCCTCTGGATTCATAATGCAGAACCGTACATATTCTCCGTTCAGGCTTTCGAAAGAAGAACAGTCCCGGATCATGAGATTCTGGTGAATCGCCTTTTCAAAGACATCGAAAGAAGTGAGTCCTTCTTTTAAAATCCTTACAAGGACAAAGTTGGCATAAGCTGGGTAAATCTTTACGGTATCCAGTCCGGAAAGCTCTGTGCACATTCTGGTGCGCTCAGAATCAATGAGAGACCAGGTTTTCTGAATATAATCGGTATCTTTCAACATCCGTTCACCGGCGTAAGCCCCGATACTGTTCAGGCTCCACGGATTCTGGTGGGTAAGAAGTGTCTGAAGAAATGCCTGATTACTGGTGAGACCATAACCAAAGCGAAGTCCAGGTGCGGCGAAGAACTTGGATACACCGCGGATGACCATGAAGTTGTCGAATTCCGGTACAAGAGAAACTGCAGAGAGGGAAGTGCCTTCCGGTGCGAATTCGATATAAGTCTCATCGATCATAACGAAGATACCAAGTGACCGGCATACGGTTAACAGCTTTTTCATATCAGCGGTACTGATGGCTGAAGAGGTCGGGTTGTTCGGATTACAGATGATCAGAAGATCAATATCACTTTTCAGTGTATCGGTCAGATCGGAAATATCCAGTCTGAAATCCTGTTCTTCTTTCAGATTATAATATTCCAGTGTTCCGCCGACCAGATTCAGCTCTCTTGCATATTCGGAATAGGTCGGTCCCAGAAGCAGTGCTCTTTTTGGTGCGCGCTGGCTGATCAGAAGTGAGATAAGCTCCGTAGAACCATTTCCGACAACAATATGTTCCGGCGAGGTATTGGTATATGCAGCAATTGCTTTTTTCAGATCTGTATAATCTCTGTCTGGATAACTGCTGATGATATCCAGATGTTCTGCGAGATCTTTTTTTACCTGCCCGGATAATCCGAGAGGGTTTACATTTGCTCCAAATAAAATGATATTTTCCTTGTTAAGGTGATAATAATCTGCGATCTTTTCCAGATCGCTTCCGTGAAATTCTGGCTTTTTTTTCATATTTTTCATCCTATCGACACATTTTTGATATTTTCTCTTTACGGCATTGCTATTCATTGACAAACAATGCTATAATTTATTATAGTATGTTTTAAGAAAAAAGCAACGAAAGAAGCAGGTGTAGGACTTGAAAAATAAAATCCAAAAATTTTCAAAAGGCGACTTTCAGTTGATACGACCTGATGTTATATTCGATGAGACCAATCTGGTACTCATTATAGGTGAAGGGGAAGTATACAGAGGAAGTTTTACAATGAGGGCGAACAATGAGGGAAGGATACGAGGACTGGTGTACTCGTCTTCTTTCCGCGTCCATTTTAAAGATCAGGGATTTGAGGGAAATCCGGCAAGAGTGGAATTTACGTATGACGGACGGGGACTTCGCCCGGGACATGTAGAGGAAGGAAAATTCACGGTCGTATGTACCGGGGGTGAGTTTGAACTGGCTTTTACGGCAATCATTGAGAAACCATATGTGATGACAACCTATGGAAAAGTACAGAGTACCGATGATTTCCGTAAACTTGCAATTAAGGATTTTTCAGAAGCGGGAAGGCTCTTCCGTTCCAAAGAATTCTATGAGATTTTAAAATATGAGAATGAGCGTACATTCTATCTGTACGATAATATGCGCAAATGGTCTCTCGGAGAACAGGCCATGGAAGAATTCATGGTAGGGATCAAACAGAAAGAATGCATTTTCCTTACGCTTCAGGGAGAGGGAATGCTATTCGAAGATCTGACAGAGTCGACAAAGGGAACACTGACTCTGATGAAAAATACATGGGGATATATGCCGATCCATATTGAGACAGTCGGTGATTTTATCCGGGTGTCCAGACCTGAGATCAGCACAGAAGATTTTGTGGGAAATGCACATGAGATCGAATATGTAGTAAGAGCAGAGAAACTTCATGGCGGACGGAATTACGGAGCATTGAAGTTCGTGACACCATACGAGACACTCACTTATGAAGTTGAGGTATTGCAGAATCAGGAGTATGACGAAGATCACAGGATGCCGGAACTTTTACTGGCTCAGATCATCAAAGAATATGTAGGATATGTGGCAGGAAGAGTGACACTGGAACACTGGGTGGATAGTGCGGTCGAGAAGATGGTAGCACTGCGTAAGCTGGATCCTCTGAATGAAGTATATCAGTTGATGCTTGGTAATATCTATCTGCTCGGAGGTAAGACGGAAGAAGCAAAATGGATTCTTGAGAATTACAATTATAATCGGTTTGCAATCGGAAAAGATCCGCTGACAAACTGTTATTATCTGTATCTGACTGCAAAGATCCGCGGAGATGTGAACTATGAAGAACGGGTGCTGGATGAGGTCGGAAAAACATATATGCGTCATCAGGATTCCTGGTGGCTGCTCTATATGATACTGAATCTTGACAACAGATATAAGAATCCTTATAAACGTCTGGAAGTTCTGGAACAGCAGTTTGAGTATGGAATCCATGCAGTAATGTTCTATTTGGAAGCATATCTGTGCTATCAGGAAAAGCCGACACTTCTTAAGAAATTAGGCACATTTGAGATTCAGGTGTTGAATTTTGCGACCAAATACCGCATGATGACAAAAGAACTGGCACTTTATATTTCAAATTTTGCCAGTCAGCAGAAAAAATACAGTGACAATCTGTTCAGAATCCTGGAAAGAATCTATAAGATGTATGAAGAGCCGATGATACTGAATACGATCTGTACACTTTTGATCAAAGGAAATAAAACGGCAAAGAAGTATTTTTCATGGTATCAGAAGGCAGTTGATTCGGATCTTAAGATTGCCCAGCTTTATGAATATTATATGATGACAATCGACGAAGACAGTGCGCACGGACCGTTGCCGAAATCGCTGGTTTTATATTTTATGCATGGAAATGCTCTCGATTATAAGAAGGCTGCGTATCTGTATGCAAGTCTTGTGATCCATGAGGAACAGGCAGGAGATCTGTATCTGAATTACAGAGAACAGATGGTGGCATTTACATGGGAACAGTTGGAAAAGCGCCACATAACAGAATCACTGCGTACATTGTACAAAAGATTTTGCAGAGAAGACGAGATGACGGCAGAACGTATGGAGGCGATGCGTGACATCTGTTATTCTTATGAAGTAAGGACAAAGGTACGCGGGATGAAATGTGTGCTGGTAATTGAAAAAGATGGTTCGGTACGTCAGCGTATCCCGTATGATACGAAGAATGGAGCTATCATTTATCTGTATGATAAGGAATCGAGAATTGTATGGGAGTCTGTAGAGGGCAGACATTATACGGATTCCATTCCATATGAGACGAAAAGACTGTTTTATGAGCCGCGTTTTGTAGATATGTGCAGAAAATATGCAGCATCTACAGGATTCTGGAATCAGGAGCCGGAGAAAGAAAAACCGGATTATGAAAAGATCCAGGCAAAGGGGATAGATTCATTTGAGGATAAGGATGTCTTCCTGGTTTGCAGCAGAAGAATCAGGGAAGAAAATTATACGGAGGATGACTTCTTAAGTTATCTTGCTTTTGAAATGTTCCGGAGAGGACAGTATGACAAGGTGACACTTACGTATCTTGCGGAGTATTACTGTGGCGCAATCGGAGATATGAAGCGGCTCTGGAAAGTATTAAAACAATATGGGGTTCCGTCTTATAAGGTCAGTGAACGGATCATTACACAGATGGTCTTTTCGGAGACATTGTATGAGGAAGAGCATATTTTTGAAGATTATTATCTGTCGGACAATGTATATTTCCGCTTAAAACAGGCATATCTTGCTTACGTTACAAGGGAATATATCGTGTATGGACGAAGTCTGGAAAAATGTGTATTTGAAATCATTGCAAATGAATGTGATCAGAAAGAAGATCTGCCGGATGTATGTAAGATTGCACTTCTGAAATATTATTCAGATAAAGAATACACAGGTGAACTGGAAGATGTCCTTCATCAGGTACTACGGGAAATGTGCGAAAAACAACTAGTCTTCCCATATTATATGAATTATAAAGAGGAATGGTTGCGGGAAGTACAACTCTATAATAAGGTGATGGCAGCATACCGCTGTAAACCGGGAGGAAAAGTAAGACTGTACTATAAGATGAAACAAAAAGACCGGGAAGAACTGGGATACCGGGCAGAGGCAATGATGCCGGTCTATGAAAACCTGTATGTAAAACAATTTGTCCTTTATAATGATGAATCAGTGAATTATTATTTCCAGGAATCCGGAAACGGAGAAATGATCACAACAGACAAGAAGACGCTGAAAACAGATAAAGAACGTGTATTTGCCGGAAAATATCAGATGCTGAATGCAATGACAGATATGGATTCGGATGCGGAACGTTCGAAAGCCATGCTTGAGTTTGAAGAAGAAGAACAGATGGCAGATCAGATATTTAAGATATATTAAAATGAAAGGAGGAGACGATAATGCAAAAAGGAAGTGTTCTGGGCTATGATCTGAATGAAAAGAATTGTCAGATCAGTTATTATGATGAAAATAAAGAAGAACCGGAAACGATGGAAGCAGCAGTTGATAATTATCAGATTCCTCTGATCCTTGGCTATTATAAAGAACGATGGGTATATGGACAGGAAGCAAAACGACTGAGAGAAGCGGGAGAGGGAGATATTGTCACTCATCTGTTCCGTAAAGCTGTAAAAAGAAAAAAAGTACGTGTAGGCGGGAAAATCCATGATGGCGTATGGCTTCTTGCAAAGTTCATTTCCATGACATTGAAGAAATTCGAACAGATTGATTATATTACGTTTTCCGTTCCGTATACGAATGTTGATATGTCGAAGATGTTAAAGGGAATCGGAAAATATATCGGTGTACCGGGAGAATGTGTATTTGTACAGGATTATAAGGAAAGTTTCTGTCAGTATATGTTTTATCAGCCGAAAGAATTGTGGCAATATGAATCAGCATTGTTTTATTGTGATGCGCAGGAAATCCGTGCATATATGCTGCGCCGCCTGAATACAGTAAGCACCAAGAGCAGGGATATGTTTGTGACAGTAGAAGAAGTCGCCAATGCGCACATGAAAGAACTGGAAGCAATCTATCCTGTGCTGAATGTAGATAAAGCCAAAGATGCGGATGAGAGTTTTAAGTCTTTCATCCAGAATGTATTTGATAAAAAAGTGGTATCGTCTGTTTATCTGACAGGAGAAGGATTTGAGAATAACTGGTATCCGAATTCCCTGAAGGTACTGTGTAACGGACGGAGGGCTTTCCTTGGAAATAACTTATACAGTAAGGGTGCATGTTATTCATCCATGCGCTATGCAGATCCGTATGATGATGGTCCGATTTATCTGGATGGAACAAAGATGACAGAACAGATCTGCCTGCGTATGAGAATTGGCGGACAGGAAGGATGGTATCCGATTGTTGCATGGGGAACACACTGGTATGAGGCAGACGGACAGTGGGAAGTGATTTTGGAAGATACATCGGATATTGAGATCCATATAGAGACACTTGACGGAGAGGATCTTAAAGTTGAGACAGTGTCACTGGAAGAACTGCCGGAACGAACAGATTATTCTTTGCGTCTTCAGATTGAAGTCATGTTTATGGATGAGCGTACCTGCAGGCTGCGTTTTAAAGATGTTGGTTTCGGAGAATTTTATCCGGCATCAGATTTCCTTGTAGAAAAGGAATTACATTTAGGAGGTATCAATGGGCAGTTTAATTCTTTGTCATAAAAAACGGGCCAAACGACCTTTTGAAATATCCAGAGTTCATATGCGGATTTACACGATAGAAGAATTGTGTTATTACATCTGTAATAATCTGTATCTGATCGATTATACGATCGTCAATGAACGATTGTGCCGGTGGGTCGGGGATGAACTGGAACTGCCGAAGCTGGCAGAGGAATTAAGAAGGCTTCTTCGGGAGAATGGATCGATGGAAGAATTTGTACTTACGATCCTGAAGGAATCTAATATCTATGCCGCGGCAGAAATTCATAAGATGCAGAGTGTTCTGGAACAACTGCAGTCACAGAGAGACGTAGAAAAAGAAAAATATAAGGCGGATACGCTTCAAAACAGTAAAGAATACGAATCAGCGATTCTAGTATATCAGTCCATCCTTAACAAAGACTGGCATGAATCGGTAGATAAAAAGTTTTACGGTCGTGTGTATGCAAGCATGGGATCTGCATATGGTCATCAGTTCCTGTATAAAGAAGCGGCAAAGGCTTATCAGGAAGCGTATAAGATATGTGAACAGCCTGATATATTGAAGGCGTATCTTTATAGCTGTTATAAAGCTCTTCCGCATGATGAATACTTAAAAATGCTGTCGGGGAATCCAATCCTTCTGAGTCTGGACACTATTTTGCGTGATGAAATGGAAAAAACAAAGAAAAAGATAGGTGCGGATATTCCGGAAGAAAAGCTGAATGAATGGAAAAAGGAGTACCGCAGGATTGACAAACACCGTGGAATATGATAATATATCCAAAGATTTTAGTGTGGTAAAGTAATCAACTGCTAAACTGGTAAAAGAGCGTAGCGGCTGTTTGGCACACGTAAAAGGAATACAGGAGGATATATGTTATGAAAAAGAGATTAGTACTGCTCCTTGTTACGGCAATGGCAGCTACAACGGTATTGGCAGGCTGTGGAAGTAAAGATTCAGGTTCATCTGACAGTGGAAAGAAATCGGCAAAAGAATCAAAAGTAGAAAATGATGATGACACATTGATCGTTGGGTTTGATGCTTCTTTCCCTCCGTATGGTTATAAAGATGATAGCGGAGAATATGTAGGATTCGATCTTGATCTTGCACAGGAAGTATGTGATAGAAATGATTGGAAACTGGTAAAACAGCCGATAGACTGGGATTCTAAGGATGCGGAACTAAATTCGGAAACAATTGACTGTATCTGGAATGGATTCACTATGAATGGTCGTGAAGATGATTATACATGGTCAGATCCATATATTGACAACAAGCAGGTTGTGGTAGTCAGAAGTGATTCGGGTATTGATGACTTTTCGGGGTTGAAAGGAAAACATGTAGAAGTACAGACAGACTCTTCTGCACTTGCGGCTCTGGAAGGAGATCAGAAGGACCTGGCGGCAACCTTCGCAGATCTTAATCAGGTTGCAGAATACAATACAGCATTCATGGATTTGGAATCCGGTGCATGTGATGCAATCGCTATGGACATCGGAGTTGCAAACTATCAGGTGAATTCAAGGAAAAATCCGGATGATTACAAGATCCTGGACAAAGAAATTTCATCTGAACAGTATGCAGTCGGATTCAAAAAAGGAAACACAGAGCTGAAAGATAAAGTTCAGAAGACACTGGATGAGATGGCCGAAGACGGAACGGTTGATAAAATTGCAGAAAAATATGCAGATTACGGAGTTCCGGGAGCTCTTTGCATAGGAAAGAACAGCAAGTAAAATGAAGGGGCCAACCCCGGAGGGGATTGGTCCCTTTTGGCTCGCCATTCATTCGGAAGAAGCGTGAAAAAACTGGAGGACATTATAGATGGAGATAGGAACACTGATAAGAGAACTTGGCGGAGGAATGTGGATTTCGGCAGAGATATTTATTCTGACATTACTTTTTTCACTGCCGCTTGGACTGGTGGTCGCATTCGGGAGAATGTCGAAGATTGCACCGGTCAGATGGATATCAAAATTATATATATCGATTATGAGAGGAACCCCGCTGATGCTTCAGTTGATGGTAGTGTATTTCGGACCATATTATCTGTTTGGAATGCGCATTTCCATAGGATACCGTATGACTGCGGTGCTGATCGGTTTTGCAATTAATTATGCGGCATATTTTGCTGAGATATACAGAGGCGGGATTGAGGCAATTCCGGTAGGACAGTATGAAGCGGCAAAGGTACTGGGATATTCCAAAAGCCAGACATTTTTCCGGATCGTATTTCCTCAGGTATGTAAGCATATTCTGCCGGCAGTGACCAATGAGATCATCACGCTGGTAAAGGACACTTCACTGGCATTTGTGCTGGCTGTAACGGAGATGTTTACAATGGCAAAACAGATTGCGGCGGCACAGACTTCTATGGTTCCGTATATTGCAGCAGGTATCTTCTATTATGTATTTAATTTGCTTGTTGCGATGATTATGGAAAAGATTGAAGAAAAGTTGAATTATTACCACTAGGAGGAATAGATCATGAGTCTGCTTGAAATGAAAAATATCAAAAAAAATTTTAACGGGGTCGAAGTTCTGAAAGACATTTCTCTGAAGGTGGAAAAGGGAGAAGTCCTTGGTATCATCGGTCCTTCCGGCTCGGGAAAATCAACCCTTCTTCGATGTGCAACGGGGCTTGAGACTGCGGATGCAGGGGAAATCCATTATTCCGGAACTTTTGGACTGGTGTTTCAGAATTTTAATTTGTTTCCGCATTATTCGGTGATGAAGAATATCACTGATGCACCGCTGAAAGTACAGAAGAGAAAGAAAGAAGAAGTCTATAAAGAAGCGAGAGAACTTTTGAAGAAGATGGGACTTGCCGACAAGGAAGATGCATATCCTTGTCAGTTGTCGGGAGGACAGCAGCAGCGTGTATCAATCGCGAGAGCACTTGCACTGCATCCGGATATTCTGTTTTTTGATGAGCCGACGTCCGCGCTGGATCCGGAACTGACTGCAGAGATCCTGAAAGTTATCAGGGAACTTGCGATGGAGCATATGACGATGGTGATTGTTACGCATGAGATGAATTTTGCGAGAAACGTATCGGATCATGTAATCTTCATGGATGGAGGTGTGATCGCAGTAGAAGGAACTCCGGAAGAAGTGTTCGATTCATCTAATGAAAGAATGAAAGAATTTCTCGGAAAATTCAATGATTAACCGCGGGAAAACTAATGAATAGAGCAAATTTATAAGCTGCGCTTATTAAACGACGCATTATAAATAATGTATCAGCAGGAATACAAGGTAGATGGAAATATTGCTTTTCCGTTTGCCTTGTATTATACTGATATAGCAAAATGCTTTTTAAAGACAGTTTTGACAAATGAAAAATTTGAAAAGAATGGAGTCTGCATTTATGAGTGAATTTGAAAAAGTAACAACAGGACTGGGTGAAGAATGCGGTGTGTTTGGAGCCTATGATATGGATGGCGGAGATGTTGCACCATCCGTTTATTATGGACTTTTTGCATTGCAGCACAGAGGACAGGAAAGCTGTGGTATTGCGGTAACGGATACATATGGAGAAAGAAAAGTACATTCCAAGAAAGGACTTGGACTGGTAAATGAAGTGTTCGATGAAGAGTCTTTACAGGAATTGAAGGGAAATCTTGGTGTCGGACATGTAAGATATTCGACAGCAGGTGCTTCCAGAGCTGAGAATGCGATGCCGTTGGTTATCAATTATGTGAAAGGGATCCTTGCAATTGCACATAACGGCAATCTGACAAATGCCATTGAACTTCGCCATGAACTGGAGTACACAGGCGCTATTTTCCAGACAACGATTGACTCGGAGGTAATCGCATATCATATCGCCAGAGAACGTCTGAATGTAGAGAAGGCAGAAGATGCGGTGAAAAATGCGATGAAGAAGATACAGGGGGCGTATGCACTGGTTGTCAGTTCGCCGAGAAAGATGATCGGTGCCAGAGATCCATTTGGATTGAAACCTCTTTGTATTGGAAAAAGAGATAATACTTATTTCCTGGCTTCGGAGAGCTGTGCGATTGCTGCCGTCGGAGGAGAATTTGTAAGAGACGTAGAGCCTGGAGAGATTGTAAGTTTTACAAAACATGGAATGAAATCAGATAAAACTATGGCAATCGATCCCAAAAAGCAGGCAAGATGTATTTTTGAATATATATATTTCGCAAGAATGGACAGCGTGATCGATGATGTGAATGTATATCATGCGAGAATTGTTGCAGGGAAAGCTCTGGCAGAATCTTATCCGGTTGATGCGGATCTGGTTGTCGGAGTACCGGATTCCGGGCTGGTTGCGGCAAAAGGATATTCGGAACAGTCGGGAATTCCGTATGGCATGGCATTCCACAAGAACAGTTATGTCGGAAGAACATTTATCAAGCCAAAACAGAGTCAGCGGGAAAGCAGTGTGAAGATCAAGCTGAACGTGATCGAAGAGGTTGTAAAGGGAAAACGTATTGTTATGGTAGATGATTCTATTGTACGAGGAACAACCTGTGCGAACATTATCAAGATGCTCAAAAAGGCCGGAGCGAAAGAGGTACATGTAAGGATCAGTTCACCACCGTTCCTGCATCCATGTTATTTCGGAACAGATGTGCCTTCGAATGAACAACTGATCGCACATTCCCATACAACAGAGCAGATCCGTGAGATGATCGGGGCAGATTCGCTTGGCTATATGGAAGTTGATAAATTAAAAAACATGGTCGGTGATCTGGCATATTGTGACGCATGCTTCACCGGTAATTATCCGATGGAAGTACCTGGAAGAGATGTTTCGCTGGCATTTGAATAGAAAACAGGTTAAAATAGTCGGGTGGAAGAATTGACGAAGGAGATTATTAGTATGAGTAATGACAGATATACAAGTCCACTTTCAGAAAGATATGCAAGCAAAGAGATGCAGTACATTTTCTCGCCGGATAAGAAGTTCCGTACATGGAGAAAACTCTGGATCGCACTTGCTGAAACGGAAAAAGAACTGGGACTGGATATTACAGAAGAACAGATTGAAGAATTAAAAGCACATGCAGATGATATCAATTATGATGTGGCAAAAGAAAGAGAAAAGGTAGTCCGTCATGATGTTATGTCTCATGTGTATGCATATGGAAAACAGTGTCCGAATGCAAAAGGAATCATTCATCTTGGTGCGACTTCATGCTATGTAGGCGATAATACAGATATCATTCTGATGTCGGAAGCGTTGGAGATTGTCAGAAAGAAACTGATCAATGTGATTGCCGAACTCGCAAAGTTTGCGGATGCACATAAGAGTCTTCCGACACTTGCATTTACACATTTCCAGCCTGCACAGCCTACAACAGTAGGTAAGAGAGCAACACTCTGGATGCAGGAATTCATGATGGATCTGGAAGATCTGGAATATGTAAAAGGAAGTTTAAAGCTTCTCGGATCAAAAGGAACGACCGGAACACAGGCAAGCTTTCTGGAACTCTTTGACGGAGATCAGGAGACAATTGATAAGATCGATCCGATGATCGCCAAAAAGATGGGATTTGAGACATGTTATCCGGTATCAGGTCAGACCTATTCACGTAAGGTAGATACCAGAGTGGTAAATGTACTTGCAGGTATTGCAGCAAGCGCACACAAGATGTCCAATGACATCCGTCTCCTTCAGCATCTGAAAGAGATTGAAGAACCATTTGAAAAGAGTCAGATCGGATCTTCGGCAATGGCATATAAGAGAAACCCTATGAGAAGTGAAAGAATTGCTTCACTTTCTAGATATGTGATGGTAGATGCTATGAATCCGGCAATCACATCTGCAACACAATGGTTTGAGAGAACGCTTGACGATTCTGCTAACAAACGTCTCAGTGTCCCGGAAGGATTTCTGGCAATTGATGGTATCCTGGATCTGTGTCTGAATGTTGTAGACGGACTGGTAGTATACCCGAAAGTTATCGAAAAGAGACTGATGTCAGAACTTCCGTTCATGGCAACAGAAAATATCATGATGGATGCTGTAAAAGCAGGTGGAGACAGACAGGAACTTCATGAGAGAATCCGTGAGCTGTCTATGGAAGCCGGACGCAATGTCAAAGAAAAAGGATTAGACAACAACCTTCTTGAACTGATCGCTGCAGATCCTGCATTCAATCTTTCGCTGGAAGAACTGCAGAAGACGATGGATCCTGCAAAATATGTGGGACGTGCGCCGATTCAGGTTGATGTATATCTGAAGAATGTCGTGAATCCTGTGCTGGAAGCAAATAAGGATATTCTTGGAGTAACAGCAGAGATTAATGTATAAGATTCTGTAACAAATAAAAACATGAAAAAGAAAGTGGAGTTTCAGTGAGCAATGGAACATCACTTTCTTTTCTTGTATATATGATTTATAATAAATCCATATGGAAGTATAAGGGGGAAGAAAGCGGATATATGGAAAAGGCTATGGAAAAGATTAAGAATATGAAGAATGGTACAGCGTCAGAAAAACAATACCGGGTCAGAAGGTGCAGATATACGGATCTGGCAATGGTACTTGTGATCGCAGTTTCCATACAGTGTTTCACGAGGCTGGAATATGCAGGGGAAAGATATATTCAAAGCCGGAACGGGTATAAGATAGCCGGCGGCATAATGGAAGGCTGCGGACGGAAAAATGTAAAAGGATATGTGGAAATAAAAGCATCGTGTGTTTCGAATGCGAAGAATATAATCGAAAATTTGTGCGCTCAGGCAGCGGCACCGAATCGAACAATTATGAATGTGACCACATCAACAGCTGATGCCGGAAAAGATGACAGCCGAATTACAAAGCTGCCTGCTGCAGAAGAGATGAACACGTCTGCTTCGGAAGATGGAACTGAGATTTTGAAAGCTGAAAAGAATGCGGACGCTGCACTTGTTGCGGCAGATACAACAACTGCGGAAGCAGCGGTTGAGAGCGCTGAAGAGGACAAGAGCAGCACAGAAGAACAGCAGAGTGGTATGCTGAATCTTGATGGATTTATCATAGGAGAAAATGGCATGATCGAACGTTGTGAGAACCCGTCTCTGGCTGCCGAGGATGGAATTATTATATTGCCGTCAGACGACAGATGTAAGGGGATCGGAGCAGAAGCATTAACTGGAATTACGGGAGTGGAAGAAATCTATATTCCGGCCAATATTACATGGATTGAACCCGGAGCCCTGGAAAAACTGGAAAATCTTATGTATATAGAGGTTGCACCGGACAATCCGGCATATCAAAGCATAGATGGAGTTCTTTACAGCAAAAAGGAGCAGAAAGAAAAGGCATGAATATTCGACAGATAACAGACGGCAAAGAAGATTATATAGAATTGCTTCGTATGGGAGATCCGGATGAATCCAGAATCCGTAAAGTATTGGAAGAAGGTGAACTCTTTTTACTTGAAGAGCATGGAAAACTCCGTACATTGTGCGTGGTTATATTTTCGGAAGAAAAGAAATGTGAGATAAAAAATATTGTAACCATAGAAAAAGACCGTGGCAAGGGGTATGGCCGGTATATGATCCATTATATCTGTGAACATTACTGCTCACAGTATGACTGGGGATATATGAAAAAAGACCGATGCCGGGACATCATGGAATTCTGTGAAAAATGTGGATTCACAGATGAAGATGAGGTATATCTGAAAAAGGAACTGATGTCGGAAATCGACACAAAACGTGTAATTAATCTTGCAATGGAAGCAGGAAGAATGCTTTTGAAAAACGGAGGCGAGATCTTTCGTGTAGAAGAGACGATGATGAGAATCTGTCGTAGATTCGGGGTGAAATATGTGGAGCTGTTTACTTTGAGTCATGGATTGTTTATCTGTGCAGGAACGGATAAAGAAAAGTTGTATACAAAAGTAAAACAGGTACCGCTTTCCTCTACACATCTTGGAATCGTAGCAGAAGTAAATGATCTGTCCCGGGAAATTGCAGCAGGACATGTCGGAATTGAAGAAGCAATAAAGAAGTTAAAGAAGATCGACAAGATGCCGGTCAAGCGTATTCCTTATCAGATAGCGGCGGCGGGATTAAGCGCCGGTGGATTGGGTTATCTGCTTGGCGGAACATCAAGGGAAGCATTTGTGGCATTTTTTGTCGGCTGTGTTGTGTTTTCATGGTCACTTTTTGCCGGAAAACACGGTGTTTCAAAGATTCTGATTCACATTGTAGGCGGGATCATTATTGCCTCTATGGCTTTGGCAGCAATGCAGATTCCGTTTTTAGGGGGACTTAGGATGGAAGGGATCGTGACCGGCGGGATTATGCCGCTGGTGCCCGGACTTGCATTTGTGAATGCGATCCGTGATCTGGCGGACAGTGATTATCTTGCGGGTACAGTTAAAATGATTGATGCGGTTATGGTATTTGTTTATATTGCAATCGGTGTGGGAACGGCGTTGTCGGTATATCATCATGTGTTAGGAGGCATTTTATAATGATCATAAAAATTATAGCAAATCTGGCATGTTCATTTATCGGGACGATTGCATATGCGGTTATGTTTCAGGTGCCGAGAAGGTTCTATATCGGATGCGGAATCACCGGATCGGTGGGATGGATGATGTACAAGTTTGCGTCTGTATATTGTTCGGTTGCAGCTGCGTCCTTTATAGGAACGGTATGTGCTGTATTGGTTGCGAGAATGCTGACGGTCCGCCTGAAATGTCCGATCACTATCTTTATGATTTCGGGTATCATTACACTGGTGCCGGGAGCTGGCATCTATTTTACAGCGTATTATCTGGTGACAAATCAGTTTGCAATGGCTGCTGCGAAAGGGATCGGAGCAATAAAAGTAGCTTTTGGGATTGTGCTTGGAATTGTCTGCATTGTATCTGTCCCGAGAGAAGTGTTCCAGAAAGAATACTGGGTTGAAAGAAAGATTGCAAAACAACAGAAAAATGGAAAGAGGGATCCGGTAAATCTTCCGGGTGAAAGACACAGATGAAAGATCTGATATAAAAGGTTGCTGTCCGCCTTGGATTTGTGCTACAATGTAGAGACGGATAGTGTTCTAATGTATGTAGCAATACATAGATTTCATACATTTCAAAATAATAATGAAATAGGAGATAATGACAGTTATGAGTAAGGTAAGAACAAGATTTGCACCAAGTCCTACAGGAAGAATGCATGTAGGAAACTTAAGGACAGCGCTGTATACTTATTTGATCGCAAAACATGAAGACGGAGATTTTATCCTCCGGATTGAAGATACAGACCAGGAACGTTTTGTAGAGGGTGCACTGGATATCATTTATCGTACATTGAAAGAGACCGGGCTGGTTCATGATGAGGGTCCGGATAAAGATGGCGGGGTAGGACCGTATGTGCAGAGTGAACGGAATGCACAGGGACTTTATTTGAAATATGCAGAACAGCTGATCGAACAGGGGGATGCTTACTACTGCTTTTGTGACAAAGAACGTCTGGAATCTTTGAAAAGCAAAGTGTCTGACGAGGATGGCGGAACAGAGATTGTTGTATATGACAAGCATTGTCTGCATTTAAGTAAAGAAGAGATTGAAGCGAACCTTGCAGCAGGAAAACCGCATGTAATCCGTTTTAACATGCCAACAGAAGGAACTACTACATTCCACGATGAGATCTACGGCGATATCACAGTTCCGAATGAAGAACTCGATGACCTGATTTTGATCAAATCAGATGGATATCCGACTTACAACTTCGCAAATGTTGTCGATGATCATCTGATGGGAATCACACATGTTGTACGTGGTAATGAGTATCTGTCATCTGCACCAAAATATAACAAGATTTATGAAGCATTCGGATGGGATGTGCCGATATATGTACATTGCCCGCTGATCACAGATGAAAACCATAAGAAACTCAGCAAACGCTGTGGACATTCTTCTTATGAAGATCTGATCGAGCAGGGATTTGTGACAGAGGCAGTTGTTAATTATGTAGCACTGCTTGGTTGGTCGCCGGAAGGCAATCAGGAGATATTCTCACTGGAAGAGCTGGTAAAGGCATTTGACTTCCACCGCATGAATAAATCACCGGCTGTATTTGATCTTGGCAAATTAAAATGGATGAACGGTGAATATATCAAAGCTATGGATTTTGATAAGTTCTATGAAAGAGCGGAAGGGTATATCCGCAAAGTTATTACAAAAGATTATGACCTGAAGAAAATCGCAGCATTGGTAAAATCACGAATTGAGATCTTCCCGGATATTGCAGAGCAGATCGACTTTTTTGAAGCAGTACCGGAATATGATACAGCAATGTATTGCCATAAGAAGATGAAAACCAATGAAGAAAATTCACTGGAAGTATTAAGAGAAGTTCTTCCGCTTCTGGAAGCACAGGAAGACTATAGTAATGATGCACTGTTTGCGCTTCTTAAGAGTTATGTTGACGAGAAGGGTGTAAAAGTCGGTTATGTAATGTGGCCAATCCGTACCGCTGTATCAGGAAAGCAGAGTACACCGGGTGGAGCCACAGAGATTATGGAGATTCTTGGAAAAGAAGAATCTGTAAAACGAATCAAAGACGGAATTGAATTATTAAGCAAGTAAGGGGATTCTATGAGTTTAAATCATGCTCAGACAGAGGCAGTCGCCCATAATGAAGGACCATGTATGGTTCTCGCCGGCCCCGGATCGGGGAAAACTCTAACCATTGCAAAGAGAATAGAATATCTGATCATGAAGTATAAGGTAAGGCCAGAAGAAATTCTGGTCATTACCTTTACTAAGTATGCAGCTCAGGAGATGAAAGAAAGAACCAGACGGATCTGTGGTCCGTCTTCTTATGCTGTTACATTCGGAACGTTTCACGGAATCTATTACGGAATCCTGAAATGGGCGTACCGTCTGGAACCATCGAATCTCCTTACGGATGAAGAAAAATATCGGATGTTAAGAACTCTTCTGCCAAAAGTCGGATGGGATCAGGAACCGGAAACGGATGAAGAAAAAGACTATTTGCAGGAACTGGCCGCAGAAATTGGAAATGTAAAGAATAATTGTATGGCTATTGAAGCCTATGAACCGGTAAAATATACAACAGAAAAATTCCGTGCACTATACAAAGATTACGAAGAAGAAAAGAAAAAATGCCGGAAGATTGATTTTGAGGATATGCTGATCCAGTGCAGGGATCTGTTTTTTAATTATCCGGATATTCTGAAAAAATGGCAGGATAAATTCCGGTATATTCTGGTAGATGAGTTCCAGGATGTGAATCAGGCACAGTATGATGTGGTTCGTATGCTGGCTGAACCGCAGAATAATCTGTTTGTAGTGGGGGATGATGATCAGTCGGTATATGGATTTCGTGGAGCAAAGCCGGGAATCATGATGGAATTTATGAAAGATTATCCAAAGGCCAAGAGGGTACTTTTGGATATTAATTACCGCAGCAGTGCTTATATTGTCAATGGTGCTTTAAGAGTGATCGGTAATAATAAAATCCGGTTTGAAAAAAAGATCGAAGCGTTTCAGAAAGCAGATGAAACAGTTCATGTTCAGGAAGTAAAAGACCCTGTGCAGGAGGCGGAATATGTGTTGGAAAAAATAAAGGAATGTCAGGAAAAAGGTATTGCTTATACAGATATAGCTGTGTTGTACCGGACGAATATAGATGCAAGGGCAATGTCGGAACTTATGATGGAATATCAGATTCCGTTTGTGATGAAAGAACATCTGAATAATATTTACGAACATTTTATTGCACAGGATATCAGCAGTTATTTTCACCTTTCACAGGGGGAATATAGCCGGAAATATTTTTTGCAGATCGCAAACCGGCCAAACAGATTTTTCTCAAGGGATAGTATGAAAGGCGGAACAGTTACCTATGATTCGCTCAGAGAATATTACCGGGATAAAAACTGGATGACGGATAGAGTGGATCAGCTGGAATGGGACATGAAGATGATAAAAGACAAAACACCATATGCAGCAATCCAATATATCCGGAAACATATGGGTTATGATGAGTTTTTAAAAGACTATGTGGCATACCGGAAGATTTCAGTGGAAGATCTTTTTGCGGTGCTGGAAGAGATATGGCAGAATTCCAAAGGATATAGAACGATTGGTGACTGGTTTGAACATGTAGAACGATACGGGGAAATATTAAAGGAGCAGAATTGTAAAAAAAATGCGGCAGAGGGTGTGAATCTGATGACAATGCATGCGGCAAAAGGGCTGGAATTTGATACGGTATTTGTGATCGAGGCAGATGAGGGCAGCAGTCCGTATAAGAAAGCAGTGACGGATGAGGAAATCGAAGAAGAGAGACGGCTTTTTTATGTAGCAATGACCAGGGCGAAGAGAAAACTGATCATCAGTTATGTAAAAGAAAAAAACGGGAAAGATATGACTCCTTCCCGTTTTGTGTCCGAATTACTCTTCGACGTCTGATTCATCAAATTCCTGGGAATCCATCCATTCATCAAAAGCATCAGCGGCAATTTCGTATTCGTCATCATCTTCGATGTTGCCGAGATCTGGTTCACCGTCCTCGGTTTCATTGTATTGATAGAGATAAACATCACCGGCTTCATTAGGTTCAAGATTCTCATCCAGAGGAAGCAGGGCAATGTATTCTTTGCCTGCAGCTTCATATACTGTGAGGATTGCACATTCAATGATCTCATCGTTATCGAGTGTAAGCTCTACGGTTGTGTAGCTTTCAGTTTCCTTTGTGTCGCTCATATCATAGTCTCCTTTACTAACATTAAAACTTATCTTAACTTTAACAAAGAAACGGATAAAAAGCAAGATGATAGTAGTCAAACAGGTAAAAATGTTGTAGAATGTAGCTGTATGTAACGCAATAATAAGGAGGAATAACAACATGATGAAGAAGAGAATGTTAGGAGTGATTGCAGTATTACTCGTATGCATTTTCGCATTATCTGCATGCAAGAAAGAGGCTGGAAAGCCGGTGGATAATGCAGTCAGTGAGAATACAACAGATGATTCGGAGGATACGGATCAGACAGAAGACGCAGGAAAGTACAAGTTTGGGTTCTCTGTGATCGATATGCAGAATCCATATTTTATAACATTGGAAGAAGCTGCACAACAGATCGTAGAAAAAGAAGAATGTACCATGGTGGTAAAAGATCCGGCATCTGATGCGGATACACAGGCAGAGCAGATCAGGGAGATGATCAATGAGGGGATCAATGCAATTTTCCTTTGCCCGGTTGATTGGGAGAAGATCACACCTTCGCTTCAGGCATTGCAGGACGCAGGGGTAAAAATTATTAATATTGATTCACAGGTAAAAGACACAGATTATATTGATGCATATGTGGGCTCTGATAATACAGAGGCAGGGAAGCTTTGTGGCAATGATCTGATTGAAAAGTATCCGGATGGCGGTACAGTTGCAATCCTGGAGGCTACGACACAAAATTCGGTGAATGACCGTATTACAGGGTTTGAGCAGGCAGTTGCCAAGGCGGAAAAAGGGTTTGAAGTTGTAGCGAGAGAAGATACAAACGGAACATTTGACAGTGCGCTGGAAGCAGCTAAGAAGATTTTGGAGGAACAACCGGATGTGACGGTAATCATGTGTGGAAACGACCAGATGGCTGTTGCAGCGAAGACAGCACTGAATCTTGCGAATAATGATCAGACTGTTGTCTACAGTGTAGATGGTTCGCCTGATATTAAGAAGGAATTAATGAAAGCGGATAGTCAGATCGTAGGGACAGTCGCACAGTCTCCGATCAATATCGGGAAAAAAGCAGTCGATATTGCATTGAATGTTCTTGACGGAAAAGATTTTGAAGCAGAGACGGCAATAGACGTATTTATGATTAATAAAGATAATGTTGAAATGTATGGCGCAGACGGATGGCAATAGGCGCAGACGGGCAACGGGAAGGACATAACAGAGATGAGAGAGGTTCAAGGATATCCATTACCACTGGGGGTGCAGATAAGTAAAGACAGGGTTAATTTTTCCATTGCAGTTCCGGCAGATAAGGACTGCCAACTGTTATTATACCGCACAGGGAGAAAGAAACCGTGCAGGCAGTTTGATATGAAACCAATGATCGGTGAAGTGAGGTGTATAGCACTTGAGGATATCGAGCCGGGAGATTATGAATACAATTATCTGATCAATAAAGAAGTTGTAACTGATCCGTACGTAAAAGCAATTGCCGGCAAAGAACGCTGGGGTGTAAAAAAGGAACTGTCAGAACATGAGATCCGGGGACGGCTGCAGATGAGTGATTATGACTGGGAAGGAGATCATACATTACAGATACCTTATCATCAGGTAATAGCGTACAGTCTGCATATCCGCGGATTTACAAGACATCCATCATCAAAAGTAAAGGCGAAAGGAACTTTTCAGGGAGTAATTGAAAAGCTGGAATATCTGAAAGATCTAGGGATCAACCAGATTCATTGTATGCCGGTATATGAATTTGAAGAATGCCAGATATATAGAAATTACTGGGGATACGGTGCGGGAAGCTATTTTGCACCCAAAAGCGCATATTCTGCAGATGGAGACGGCGCCAGAGGACTGAAAGATATGGTGAAGGCATGTCATCGGTCAGGAATAGAGGTCGTTCTGGAGATGCCATTCTGCACGGCTGCAGATAAGATGATGATGTTAGAATGTCTGAGGTATTATGTTATGGAATACCATATAGATGGATTTATATTGAATCCATTTGTGATTTCGACGGAGAGTGTGCATGCAGATCCGTTTTTGAAAAACACCAAGATTATGGAACACGAGTTGGGATTCCAGACAGTCATGCGAAGATTTCTGAAAGGTGACGAAGGGATGATCCATGATGTGATCTACTGGCTGAAACACCATTCAAAAGAGCAGGGAATCTTTAACTACATTACTGATCAGAACGGATTTACCCTGAATGATCTGGTGTCTTACGATGCGAAACACAATGAGGAGAATGGTGAACATAATCAGGATGGACCGGATTATAATTATAGCTGGAACTGCGGGGCGGAAGGACCGAGCAGGAAAAAGGCAGTAATGGAACTGCGGAATCATCAGATATTTAATGCATTTTTCCTGCTCTTTCTGGCACAGGGAACTCCGTGTATGCTTGCAGGAGATGAGTTTGGAAATTCTCAGAAAGGTAATAATAATGTATACTGTCAGGATAATCCGATAGGATGGACAGATTGGCGGGGACTGGAAAAGAAGAAAGAACTGCATGATTTTGTAAAAGAACTGATTGCATTCCGTAAATCGCATCCGATTCTCACACCGGAGCGAGAACTGCAGGGGATAGATCTTAGCTGTTGCGGTGTGCCGGATGTATCTTATCACGGGGAAGAGGCGTGGCAGATACCGGGGGAAGTGTCGAGCAGGCAATTGGGCGTATATTATAGTGGAGCACAGACAAAAAGCGAGGACTGTTATGTTGCATATAATATGCATTGGCTGGAACATGTATTTGCACTGCCGGCTTTACCAAAGGGATATGGCTGGTATGTGAAAGCGACGACGGAACGGGGGATGTTAGATGTGCCGGTGCTTTTGAAAGATCAGAGAAAATTAGAGTTAAAAGAGCGGTCGGTTACGGTGCTTACAGCAGAACGGATTGTGGAGGTTGAAACGAAGAAAAATGAAAACATTACAACACTTACAGACGATCAATCATCATAAATATCTTGTTATGAAGGAATGCTTTAAAGTAGGACTTTACAGACAGGGACTTCTTCATGACCTGTCTAAATATTCACCGACAGAATTTTTAGTTGGATGCAGGTATTACCAGGGAAATAGAAGTCCGAATAATGCTGAACGGGAGGCAACGGGTTATTCTAAGGCATGGTTACATCATAAAGGACGTAACAAACATCATTATGAATATTGGATCGATTATAGTGTAGATC
>NZ_WWSA01000018.1:0-58326 GCF_009875615.1 Dorea sp. BIOML-A1 | reverse complement strand
CTCTAATTGTTTCTAACGGCATTCCACATTCACAATAATCCTTATCTATTGTTTCCTTCAAGTCGTGACTGGCAGCGAATGTTAATAAATTAAATCCCAATTAAATCTCAAAATCTTTTATGTAATCTTTCATATACCTGATCGAATGCTCTCTGTCTTCCATCTCCTTTTGTTGTTGACAGTATTGCATGTCTCTTTCCGTCCGGT
Source organism: Dorea sp. BIOML-A1 (assembly GCF_009875615.1). Classification (NCBI taxonomy): domain Bacteria; kingdom Bacillati; phylum Bacillota; class Clostridia; order Lachnospirales; family Lachnospiraceae; genus Dorea; species Dorea sp. BIOML-A1. The sequence goes on along the minus strand of NZ_WWSA01000018.1, from coordinate 58,119 downwards.
TCTGTCAGGAATAATGTCTTTTTAATATTGCCTTGTTTTCCTACTTCCAGTTTCTCCATCTGGTTCAGATCATATATCTCTACATCCGTATCTACGGTCACTACATAATCTTTTGCAATCAGAAGCTGTTCTTCTTTTAATTCCAGTACATCCGGTGCTGCCAGCTGACGGTAGAACTCTTCTTTGTCTTTCACTCTGTCCAGCTTTCTGTTGAATTCTTTTCTTGCTTTTGTATTCAATACTGCTAAAACAAGTCCTACACATCCAATAATTGCAGCCAGCATGATATTATCAAACGAGCAGATCAATGCCAGGCACAGAAAACTGATCCAGACAATCATTCCTGTCTGTAGTGATTTGATTCTTTTTGCTGTCAGATCTGCATATTTTTGCTGTCCTGCTGTTTCAATCGCCATACTTTTTTCTCCTTTTACCGAATCTTCTGCTTTTTCCGGGTATTTTCACGCTGTTACCTTGTACTCTGCCGACACTTAGTTACCAGCCCATAGTCTTACTGTTTCTTTATAATATGTAACATTTTCAGAAAGGATCTGTGCCTCCGCATTCTTTACTTCTACTTCTGTCACCGCACAGTTATTGTGCACTCCGATGCCCCAGTATTTTTCCAGCGGTTCCTTTCTAATGTTATTCAGTATACCTGCCAGCGCCGCTCCGTGTGTGGTGATCAGTACATTTCCATACACACCCTCTGCTTTTTTGTACAGACTTTCCAGAAACTCACCGGTTCTTTTCCTTACATCCGCAAATGATTCGCCACCTTTTCCCGGTCTGAATCCCACCGGATCATCGAAAAATTTCTGAAAATCTTCCGGAAGTTCCCAATGATCTCTTGCGCAGCATTTTCCCTCATATTCACCGAATGCCATTTCCCCAATTCTGGCATCCGTGATGATCGGAACATCCCTGCCTTCCAGTATGATCCTCGCTGTTTCATATGCTCTCGACAATGGACTTGAAATACACAGATCGAATGGGATATCATGCAGCCCCTCCGCCGTCTCTTCTGCCAGATGCTTGCCAAACTGATTCAGCGGAATATCCACCTGCCCCTGAATCTTTTTTACTTTATTCCAATCCGTTTCTCCATGTCTTACCAGATAAAGTTTCATTCTACCAATTCTTCCTCCTAAAACACCCTTTTTCTCCATTGACCTCTAACGCCAATATAATTGACAGTATACCATACCTTTTCATCTTTTTATAGTCAAATTCTGCTGAAAATGCTATAATATTTCTGCATAAAATTCTTTAAAATTATTGAAGTAAAAGGGAGTATCAATTATGGAAAAAATTGCAAGCTTTACAGTAGATCACCTGCGTCTTGTTCCAGGTGTATATGTTTCCCGTATCGACCAGGCAGGCGGCAATCCGATCACTACTTTTGATCTGCGTATGACCAGTCCTAACGATGAACCGGTTATGAATACTGCCGAAGTTCACACGATCGAACATCTGGCCGCCACATTCTTACGCAATCATGCAGAATATGCAGACAAGACCATTTATTTTGGACCTATGGGCTGCCGCACAGGATTCTATCTGATTCTTGCCGGAAGTTATGAATCCAAAGACATCGTACCATTATTAAAGGAAATGTACCGATTTATGGCTGATTTCGAGGGTGAAGTTCCCGGAGCTTCCGCCAAAGACTGTGGAAACTATCTGGATATGAATCTTCCGATGGCAAAATATCTGTCTGAGAAGTATCTTACGGAGGTTCTTGAAAATATCACTGAGGAGCAGTTACATTATCCTTCTTGATCGCAGTTACCGGTATCTTTCAACTATGAGTAATCTGTACTACAGGTTGCCGGGAATCAAAAAAAGCACGCAGGATTTCCTGCGTGCTGAAATTTTATTTTTAAATTAAGCTAAAGCAGCTTTTGCAGCTTCTGCAAGTGTTGCAAATCCTTCTGCATCATTTACAGCCATCTCTGCAAGCATCTTTCTGTTCATCTCGATGTTAGCTACTTTTAAACCGTGCATGAACTTGCTGTATGACAGTCCGTTCATTCTTGCTGCAGCATTGATACGAGCGATCCAAAGCTGACGCATCTGACGTTTGCGCTGTTTTCTTCCTGCGTATGAAGATGTAAGAGCTCTCATTACAGACTGTTTTGCAACTCTGTACTGTTTAGAACGTGCTCCTCTGTATCCTTTTGCTAATTTTAAAGTTCTGTTATGTCTTTTTTTAGCGTTTAATCCGCCTTTAATTCTTGCCATGTCTTATTCTTCCTCCTTCACAAATTGAACCTTATCTTAGAGATATGGTAATACCTTCTTCATGTTCTTTACATTAGTAGCATCAGCAATTGTTGCTTTTCTAAGATTTCTTTTTCTCTTTGTAGATTTCTTAGTTAAGATATGGCTCTTGTAAGCTTTATTTCTTTTTAATTTTCCTGTACCTGTCTTTTTGAAGCGCTTTGCAGCTGCTCTATTAGTTTTAATTTTTGGCATGATATGCTCCTCCTTCAACTTGTATTGTATTTTTAACGTTTTTCAGTTAAAACCATGCTCATGCTTCTGCCTTCCATCTTAGCCGGCTTTTCAATGACTGCGATGTCACCAAGCATCTGGGCAAAATCATCCAGAATGTGTTTGCTCTGCTGAACATGTGCCATCTCACGGCCTCTGAAACGCAGTGTAACCTTTACTTTGTTACCTTTACTGATGAACTTCTTAGCATTATTCACTTTGGTATTAAGATCATTCGTCTCAATATTTGGTGAAAGACGCACTTCTTTTACTTCAACGGTCTTCTGTTTCTTTTTAGCCTCTTTTTCCTTTCTTGCAAGTTCATATCTGTACTTACCGTAATCAATAATCTTGCAAACAGGTGGCTGAGCCTTTGGAGCAATCTTCACAAGATCCAGATCTGCTTCCTGAGCAAGCTTCATAGCTTCCTTCGGACTCATGATACCTAACTGATCTCCGTTTTCTCCAATCACTCGAATTTCTTTGTCTCTAATCTGCCCGTTAATCATTAAATCGCTAATTGTCGTGCACCTCCATCATAAAATAAAAATAAGTGAATAGTTCGAGACTATCCACTTGCATATCTGTATCATAAGATCTATAATCAAATCTGTATATACTCAATATCAAACCATTAGTCACCCGATTGTGCTAAGGTGAGAGTGGATACTCTACTTTCTTTTTTGCCTTACGCAACATATAATTTATCACATTATTTTTCTTATGTCAACTGTTTTTTCTCTTTTTTCATCCTTTTTTTGATTCCTGATAATTCAGCCTTTATTCCACGATCCAGCTTTCCAGATTCTGAGCCCCGGCATACTCTTCCAGATATTTTCTGCCATATTCCAATGCTTTTTCAAGACCATCATTTCCTGAAAATGAATAGATCAATGTCAATACTTCTGTCACATCCTCCGTGATCATTGCACGCTCTGAATCACTGGTTGAACTTCCAATGGCTCCGTCTTTGTCTGCGAGCACCGGAAGCGCCTCGATCTTGATCTCATCTTTTCCGATTCCCTTATAAGTCTCTCCTTTCTGTCCGATCCGGAATACCAGTTCTTCTGAGATCTGAGATACGTCATAAGATCCTACCGAAAATCCCGATTCGATGGAAATCAGGTTATTGACATCCACAACGGTATTAACTTCATATAGTCCCTTTCCCTGTCCGATCCGGCGGATCAGTGCCTCGGAAGACACACGGTATCTGCTCGGATCCTTTCCGAATGCTTTGTATGCTGCCCTGGATTCTTTCACGTTTGGGATTTCATTGATCCCGTTGTCAAAAATAGCATCTCTCGTCTTTTTGAAAATGTCTTTCTTCAGATATTTCCACAGTTCTTCGTTCTTCTTTTCCACTTTCACCCGATACTGCAGGCATCCCACTCTGGTATCCGGCCAGATTTCTTTCATCGTTTTATCAATTATCAGATGTTTCATATATATCGCTCTCCTGTATTATAAAGTGTCGAATCATCGTTCAGGCGAACCGTAAGAAATGTGCTTTGAGAATTTCCCGCATAAATACAAAAAAGATGACAATCTGCCCGTAAGCTTCTTGTCATCTTTGACTCTTCTTTATGCTGCTTTTGATCTATTTCACAGTATATTAAGCATGCTTTTCTAGGCGAAAAGACTTGTTGCTCCATATATTGCTACTACTGCAACGATTCCCCATCCGATGATACTTAACATACTCTACACCTCCTCAGGATGATTTATTTCTCTCTTTCTGATTTCAGTATAGAGCATAATTATACATTTGTTAAATGAAGCTTTTGCATGTTACTATTAGTATTCTTAATATTTCTATGTATCTATCTGTGATCTGCCATGCATACAATGGCGATCATTCCGGCGCCTGTATGACCTCCGATCACAGGACCGAGATTGTTCATCATGACATTGGTCACACCCATTTTCTTACGGACAAGTTCTGCGACATAAGCTGCATCTTCCGGACAATTGCCATGCGGGATCATCACCATATCCGGCATCTTTCCCTCGCATGCTTCGACCGCCATATCCACGATCTTATTCATGCCTTTCTTTCTGCCCCGCTCTTTCCTGATGATCTGAAGCTTTCCTTCATTATCCAGACAAATGATCGGCTTGATCTGTACCATCGTTCCGATCACTGCTGCTGTCTTCGAGATACGTCCGCCTTTCTGCAGATGATTCAGATCCTCTACCATAAAGAAATGGCAGATTTTTAATTTATTTTCTTCCACCCACTGCGCAACTTCTTCCAGACTCCTGCCTTCTTTCTGAAGTTCCAGTGCCTTATAATCAAGCAGGCCTTCTCCCATGCTTGCGCAAAGTGTATCGATCACAACAATCTTTCTCTCCGGATATTTTTCACGCAGTTCCTCTGCAGCTATACACATACTGTTATATGTACCACTAAGTCCTGATGTAAAGCTCAGATGCAAAATATCTTTTTCTTTTTTCAGGATCGGTTCCAGGATATCTATTGCAGTCTGCGGACTTGGCTGTGAAGTCACTGCCATCTCTCCGTTCTCTAACATACCATAGAATTCTTCTGCTGTCAGATCATACATATCACGGTAAGTCTTTCCACCGATCGTACAGTTCAGCGGGACTACCGGTATCTCTCTTTCCCACACCCATTCTTTTGGCAGATCAGATGTACTGTTGATCGTTATTACATATTCACTCATATCGGAAACCTCCTCATCCTCATCCTCATCCTCATCCTCAAGTCCTTTTCATCTTACCATTGTCTTACATATTACGCAAAACTTTTTTCACAGTAATGATAAATACTGCGCTGGTTGTCAGGACCGATATCACATCTGCTATCGGTTCTGCGCGGTAGATTCCCATCACGCCCATAAATTTTGGCAGAATAACCGCAAGTGGAATCAGCAGAATAATCTTCCTTAAAAGCGCAATGAATAACGATACCTTTGCCTGTCCGAGCGAAATGAATGATGTCTGGCATGCGCACTGGATTCCGAAGATGGATATTCCAAGGAAATATACCGGCATAACCTTACACGTCAGTTCCAGAAGTCCTTTATTATCCGTAAACAGCCCTGTATATATCTGCGGTGCAAAAATTGCCACACCTGCAAGCAGCAGTGTTCCTGTCAGACAGACCAGGATCATTCTTTTCATCGTTGCTTTCACACGTTCCTTATTTCCAGCACCATAATTATAGCTGATGATCGGCTGTATCCCCTGTGTGATCCCCTGCACCGGAATCGTGATCATCTGCATGACACTCATAAGGATCGACATGGATCCTACATACAGATCACCGCCATATCTCTGCAGCCCCGTATTCAGTGTGATCGTTACCAGGCTTTCCGTACTCTGCATAATAAATGGAGAGATTCCGAGTCCTGCGATCATCTTGATCACATCTTTTTTCAAATGCATATTTTTCAATGTAAGACGCATCACGCTTTTTTCCGAAACCAGGAAATGTACCACCCATATTGCACTGACCGCCTGTGACAGGACCGTTGCAACAGCCGCTCCGCGCACACCCATATGCAGTACAAAGATGAACAGCGGATCCAGGCAGATATTTAATACTGCCCCGATCAGAACGGATAACATTGCAATCTTTGCCTCCCCCTGTCCGCTGATGTAAGCATTCAGTCCAAGTGCCAGCTGTACGAAGATGGTTCCGATCAGATAGATCGATATGTAATCTCTCGCATAGACAATCGTTGCATCACTGGCTCCAAACGCATACAGGACCGGTGTCTTGAATATCGAAAAGAATGCTGTCAGGATTACAGAAAAGAGTACCAGAAGTCCCGCAGAATTCCCAAGGATCTGTTCTGCCCTCTGTCTGTTCTGTTTTCCCAGTTGAATGGAAGCAAGCGGTGCTCCGCCCATTCCCGCAAACGCACTGAATGCCGAGATCATCGTCAGGATTGGAAATGTAACCCCGACACCGGTCAGTGCTGCATTTCCGTATCCCGGAATATGACCTATATACATTCTGTCTACTATATTATAAAGCACATTGATAAGCTGTGCCGCCACAGAAGGAAGTGCCAGAGAAAACATCAGTTTTCCCAGCGGTGCACTTCCGAGTCTTTCATCTCTGTGATTCATTTCTATCTCTGCCTTTCTTTTGTATACTTATTATCCCATTTTCCTGTAATGGTCGTTTTTCACACACGGTTATTTCAGGCTTACATGAAGATAGCTTCTTCCGGAAAGTGTTTTATTAAAGCAGATACTGCACACTACCAGAACACATCCCATTACAAATCCCCACCCGTTGAATAATGCCGTCAGTATCAGCAGGGCCAGACGCATGAACTTCAGCGCATAGCCAAGTTCAAAATTCGGCTGTGTATAATTTGCAACTGCAACAAACGCCATATAGAGCATGACTTCGCTGTTAAACCATCCCGATTCCACTGAAAATTCTCCCATGACAAGACCAGCGATCACACTGAGCGGTGTACTTAGCATACTCGGAGTATTCAGAGCCGCCAGACGCAGGCCGTCAATTGCCACTTCCAGCATCAGAAGCTGAAAGATCAACGGAATATTCACCGTATCCTTCACCGCCACAAATGCAAATACTTTCGGCAGCCAGTTCGGATTCTGCATAAAAAGCAGAAATACCGGCGTCAGGAATATCGTCATCAGATTAATCAGCGTTCTGGATATCTTCAGATAGACACTGGTCAATGTCGGAAAATAATAGTCATTTGCCTCTTCGATCATATCAAAGACCGATGTCGGAAGTATCATCGCAGACGGTGAATTATCTACCAGGATCACAACTTTCCCTTCCAGCAGACATGCCGATGCCGTATCCGGCCGTTCGGTGAATTTAAACTTCGGAAACGGATTATACCACTTCCGCTTAAACAGGCATTCCGCCAGGCTCTGCTGATTCATCCGCAGATCATCTGTATCTATGCTCTGGATCTTGTCACGCACATTTTTCAGCAATGCCTTATCTGCCCGGTCACCCATATAGCAGAGTGCCACATCTGTCCTGGAACTGTCCCCTACCTCCATCATCTCCATGATCAGTGCCGGATGCCGGATTCTTCTTCTCATCATTGCCGTGTTATATACGATTGTCTCCACAAAACCATCTCTGGATCCCCGAAGTGACTTGTCTTTATCCGGCTCTTCTACACTTCTTGCCGGATACATCCTGCAGTCGATCACAATACATGCCCGGTATCCATCAATAAATACACATGTTTCCCCCGACAGCAGGCTTTTCAATATTTGATCAAAATCAAACATGACATCTACCCCAACGTATGGAATGCATGCATTTGCGAACTTCCATATATCCTCCGGCATGTCTTCTTCTTTCACTTTCAGAAGTGCATCCATGATCTTCAGCATTGTCTCTTCACTTGTAAAACCATTTACATAATAAAAAGAAGAAACCCTCCCGCCGATCAGCAGATCCCTCTGGATGAGGTCAAAGCTTTCCCGGATCGGGAGTGTTGCGTTCATATATGCTACATTTTCTTCTCTTGTCTTAAAAACCGGGATTTCCTGACGCGTCATCTTCTTATCACCTCTTACATACATAGACTGTATGTTCCAGTATGTCCCGTTTTTTTCATTCTTATACAAAAATGGAATGCTTCTCTTTCCGGTTATTTCGTCGTGCTGCCAAATCCGCCGTTACGGACTTCTTCCACATCATCATCAACCGTAATCCCATATTCCATGAAAATCCCCTGCATAAATCCTGTTCCTGCCGGGATTTCCACTATTTTTCCTTCTTTTGTGTCATTCGTGATCTTGGCAAAAATGTGTCCTTCATTGTCTGAATTATAATAATCACTGTCGATGATCCCTACTGTATTATTCAACTGCAGGCGGAATTTGAATCCAAGTCCGCTTCTCGGATAACACTGAAGTACCCAGTTTTCTTCCATCTTCGCTCGAATTCCTGTTGGAATCTTCGCTATCTCTCCCGGCTTTAATGTGATTGCCCGCGGCGCATAAAAATCGTATCCAGCCGATCCTTTTGTCGCACGTTTTGGAAGTTTCAATGCATCATAGATACTGCGGATGACTTCATCGGAGTCCTGTCCGATGGCATCCAGATACCCTTCTTTAAACTGTTCAAAGCTTACTTTTTCAAATTTTGCGATTCTCTTTGCCATATATATATCCTCTTTTCTGTTATTTATTCTATACTTCTTAAACTACAAAAACACAGCCTATAAAGCTGTGCTTTTGTTCCGGCATATCCAGTATAACATCTTTTAGTTGCCGCACTCAATACTGATTTCATTAAATAATGTCAGGATATCGTCTACCGACATCCTATCTTTTTCTTCTCCCTTTTTATCCAGGATCGTATTTCCCTGATGCATCATCACCAGGCGGTTACCATATTCGATCGCATATCTCAAATTGTGTGTAACCATGATCGTTGTAAGATTCTTCTCTTTTACGATCTTATCTGTCAGTTTCATGATCAGTTCTGCCGTCTTCGGATCCAGTGCTGCTGTATGTTCATCCAGGATCAGAAACTTGATCGGTGTCATGGTAGACATCAGAAGTGCCATTGCCTGACGCTGCCCGCCGGACAATGCGCCGACTTTTACATCCATCTTATCTTCCAGTCCCAGTCCGAGCTGGCTTAACTGCTCCCGGTAATAATCTATCCTTACTTTGTTCGTTCCTCTGGAAAGACCGAATACCTTTCCTTTATTGTCTGCCAGAGACATATTTTCCAAAATCGTCATTGTTGGACATGTTCCCATTGCCGGGTTCTGATAGACACGGCCGATTCTTTGGTTTCTCTTATATTCTTTCTGTTTTGTGATATCGGATCCATTGATCAGGATCTGTCCACCCTCCACCGGGATACTTCCGCAGATAATATTCAACATGGAAGTCTTTCCGGAACCATTACTTCCCACGACAGAGACGAATTCTCCTTTGTCGATTGTCAGATTGAAGTCCTGAAATAAGCACATCTCATTCACGGTACCCGGATTGTAATATTTATGAATTCCTTTTAACTCAAGCATTGGTGTTCACCTTCTTCTTTCTGTCCATACTGATGATAAGTACAACCAGGAACAGGACTGCCGTTACCAGTTTCATGGCCTGCGGATCGAAATTGCGTAGTGCAACGGCAACGCATGCTTTATAAATAACCGATCCGATCAGGACTGTTGTCGTTGTGTGCAGCAATGTCATCTTACGGAAAATACTGGTTCCGATAATTACACTTGCCAGTCCTATGACCATAGCTCCGGTTCCCATAGAAATTTCAAATACTCTCTCTTCCTGTGCAAATATACATCCGGCCAATGCTACCAGACCATTTGAAATTGCAAGTCCGAGGATCTTGATATTGCCCTTGTCTTTTGCGAGAGATACAACCAGTACATCATTATCCCCAACGGCTCTTAACAGGAATCCGGACTTCGTATTCAGATAGAGATCAAGCAATACTTTACAGATCAATGCAAGCACCAGAACGATGATCAATGTCGCATATGGTGCAAGTACATCCGGAATGATCTTCTCCATCAGATCATTGTTAAAAATAGTCTTCTGTGAGAATAATGGCACATTCGCCGTTCCTGCTATATACAGATTGATCGTCCACAATGCCGTCATCATTATGATTCCCGAAAGAAGATCTCTGACTTTACACTTCACGTGGATCAGTCCGGTACAGATTCCCGCAACTGCTCCGGCCAGAAACGAAAGAACCAGCGTGATGTATGGATTCATTCCTCTTGTAAGGAGGGCAGCTGTGATCGCTGCCCCCAGAGGAAAACTTCCATCCACCGTAAGATCGGGAAAGTCTAATATTTTATATGTGATATAAATCCCCAATGCCAGGATTCCATAGATCAGCCCCTGTTCTAATATCGATGTAATAAAACTCATGAAAAATGCCTCCTAATTCCCGTCCCCAAAGCTTTCTACTGCGCTATTTGCAAGATCTTCCGGTACTGTGATTCCAAGATCCTCTGCTACTTTGTTATTTACATAGAATCCAGGTTCTGTGATAGTTTCAAAATTCTGCTCAGAAGCTTTTGCTTCGCCTTTTAATACTTTCGCCGCCATCTTACCAGTCTGCTTTCCAAGTGCAATATAATCAATTCCTTCAGCTGCAAGGCATCCGATCTTCACCTGCTCGATCTCACTTCCGAATACCGGGATCTTCTTTTCATTTGCTTTATCCAGGATAGTTGGAAGTGATGCTACAACTGTGTTATCAGTCAGATTGGTAATACAGTCTACTTTGCTTAACAGATCATCCGCTGCAAGAGATACATCCGCTGTTGTTGTGATTCCCTTTTCTACCAGTTCGAAATCATATTTCTTAACCAGACTTTTGTATTCTTTGATCGCCGATACAGAATTTGCTTCGCTTGTAGTATACATGATGCCAATCTTCTTAGCATCCGGAAGCATCTCACGGATCATTTTAAGCTGTTCTTCAACCGGAAGTTTATCTGATGTTCCGGTCACTTCTCCTACCGGTTTTCCATCTTTGTCTGCGAGTTCTGCTGCTACAGGATCTGTAACTGCAGTGTAAATGACCGGAATGTCAGCTTTCATTGCTGCGTTATATGCACTCTGTGCACTTGGTGTTGCGATCGCACATACCAGGTCTACTTTATCAGATACCAGACTGTCGGAAATCTGTTTTGCAGTTCCCATATCCGCTGCCGCATTTTTGTATTTTACGGTCAGGTTATTACCTTCTTTGATTCCTTCTGCTTCCAGTCCTTTTAAGAAACCTTCCCTGCAGTTATCAAGAGAATCATGTTCTGCAAACTGTTCAATTCCGATGGTATAAGATTCTTTCTTATCACTTCCGGAATCGGATGAACTGCCACATCCTGCTGCCATTGCTGTTACCATTGCCGCTGTTAATAATACTGTTACCATTTTCTTTTTCATAATTTTTTTCTCCTCTTTTTCTGTATAAAATATTATTGTTGTCCACAGATCCCAATTGCCAGTTCTCTGTAGTTGTTAGGAGAGAAAATCTTTCACCGATTATCGTCTGCCATACCATCTTAGACAAAAAGAAAACCGCCCCAAACCTTAAGGTTTGAGACGGTAATAATATCTATTATTATCGCGGTACCACTCAAATTGACGAATCGTCCACTTTCTCATGTACTAACATACACTCCTGATTGATAACGGGTTCGGTTCCCGACAAGCCATACTCTCTCAAACGATTGATAAATACAAGTTCTTGATTTCAGACTGCCCTCAAAAGTCCATTCACTTATCAACTTCATACAGCAATCTCACCACCTGCTGCTCTCTTGGATGTCATCGTATAAGCTACTCCTCTTTTTCAACGGTTTGCTTTGTTATGGTTATACTCTACTGTATCAAAGTTGTTTTGTCAAGAAGTTTTTTACTTTTTCAAAAATGTTGTAAAGTTTAAAATGTAATTAGAGAATGAAACAACAGTTAAACAGAGTTTCTTGAATTCTATACTTACTTAAATCAATTTGTCTTTCATCCGTTTACAGCACAATCCCTTCTGCCTTTACATTATTATAAAATGGCAATGCTCCCAACCAATACTCGAACTGATCTTTATTCTTCACCACCACGCTAATATCAATTCCATAATCCATTTGGAAGTCAAATGCCAAGTCAAACAACGTTGGTTCTGCCTTTTCTATTTCTTCATCCGTCAGAGTTGTCAAAATCATTATATCTACATCCGAATGTTCGTTATAATCTCCACGAGCATACGAGCCGTGTAAAATTACTTTATCCAGTTTATTCCCAAGTATTTTCTTTACCTGTTGAGAAAACTTTAAAATGATATCATGTGTATTGTTTGGCATATAATTCACCGTCCTTCTTACTGGTTGATTATTGTAGTGTACTATTATGTCTTTGCGTTTTTCAATATTTTTTCCTAGTAGTTAATACGGCACCGACAGAATATTTTTCCATATCTGCTATCACTTTGGACTGACCGTTTTTATAGTTCTCAACAATTTTTTAATTATAAATGCACCCAATTTCCATCGCCATCTACAAAATCTTCTCCCCACCGACGATATGCTCCACTACTGTCCTTATATGTATTTCCCCAATAGATATAATTTCCATCATAATCATAAAATCCACTTCCCCATTGGCACCAATTTCCCTGACAGTCTATAAAATCCTCTCCCCATCGACGATATGCTCCTGAAGCATCTACAAAGGTTAAATTTTTCGAAACTTCAATATCAGAAATAGTATTTGTTCCCGGTCCCGATGTCCTAGAATAATTAATTTTCATGGAAGTGTTTTCCTCCAAAACATACGAAACTATATATATTCCAGCTAATATTGAACAAATCACCAACATTAACATATCATGTGCATATATCCATTCTATAATTGGTTGTTCACCTGGGTTGAAAATATCTATTATAAAACAAATTACATAAAGAAGCCATCTCAAAACCTTTCCAAAAAACACCGAACTTACTACTATTGCTATTCCAAGAAGTACCACTCCAATTATAATTATCAGTGTCTTTAAAAACTTGAAAACATTCTTCATCTATTGCTCCCCCTATTTATCTAACCATAAATATCAATATGCTCCTTTTCCTCATTAGACCATTTTTCCAGAACACTAATTATTAGATCATTTACATTTTGAATATGTCTGTTAATTCTAGGATTTTGCATCTCTTTTAATAACTTTATCTTTTGTGCACACACCTTATTCTTCTCTATTATGTTATTTTCCAGTGCAATAACATCTGTATCTAAAAGCGGAATATACAAAGTATAAATGGAAAAAGCAACTTGTTTATTGTTTATTCTTTCTCCAGTAACAAAAAATAAAATCCACGAATATCCTGTGTCTAAATCTGTTTCATCAATAAGAACTGCTTCCACATAATCCGCATAATTATCTAAAGTTTTTATATTTGTAATACCAACGTCAAAACGATCATTAAAACTTTCTTTAAATACATTCTGCATTCTAATTACCAGTTCAGTTATATCTACCTCCACATTTTTAATATTTACATCTTTATTCCATTCCCTGACAACAAACGGATATTCTACTGTAGTATTTCGTAATGATAACGATTCAAAGAATTCGTCAATCTTATGCACATCCCAATGAACGCTTCGATATTCATACATACAGCTGCCCTCTTGAAAAATCTCATCCTGCTTTATAGATTCTTCTTGCAAATATCCATTTTTCACATTACTTGTTTGCAAAAAACTTAACCTGTGTTCTTGTTCTCGGGTTCTCGGAATGCATTTTTCTACCATTGCTTCTAAAACCTTTTTTTCTTGCTCATACGCCTCGGAATAACCAAAAACTTTTTGCAATATAGAGTATTGCGAATTATCTATACGCAACCATTCACTAGTGCGACTCAGAAAAACATCCAAAAGTTCATCTACCTTTGAAAACGTTTTTGTATATGAGCCTCTTATAGTTTCTGCAATAATTTCATCTACTGAATTTACCAAACAATGTGGTTTACTGTCAAAAATAATTTTATTAACAGTATTATGCAGATTCATCAATACTGTATATTTTTTAGAGTCATTATCTGAAGCGCCTTCATTTATAGCCGAAATAATTATCCATTTCTTTAAATTAATCAAATCTGCTTCCTCTACATTAACAAGAAACAATGTATCAAGTGCTTTCTCAGTATTTCCTTCTTCCCAATATTTTTTAAGGTCAATAATTTCAAAAATACTATTCGGCACTAATTCATGCATATTTTTGATTCCCGATATTTTTTGAATATCACCAACAGGATCATCCTTATCTAAAATACTACCAATCGCATTATTCGCCATATAATAATCAAAATGTTTCATATATTTCATATAGTCATTTCTATATTCCGGGATGCTGCAAAGATCATTTAAAACAGAAAAACAACGTTCGTATCCCCATTGGTCTTCAACAAAATATTTAAGAATACAAGAAACATAATCTTCTTTGATTATTTTCATTTGATTAAAGTAAAACTCAGAATTTCTCGCTTCCTCTGACAACTGATTTAACATAGAAAAGTCCCTATTTCCGACCGAATTCTCGCATACCGATGATATTATATTCTTGATTTCTGCATTTATTTTTGACCTATGAGCACGTTCAACTAATATTTGATTATTTTTCTGTTCTTGTTCTTCATCAATTTTCCATAATAATTTATTTACAGTCCATCCCATCTTAAAATAACAATACAATCCATGATCAAATTCATCTGCATTTATTTTTAAAACTTCACTAATACTCGATATCGTTTTACCTTTATATTGGCTATCCATTTGCATATAGAATTTATGTTCTGAATAATCTAATGGAATATTAATAGTTTTTCCATTACATAATTCAGCAACCCATCGCCCATCAATATTTATTCTAAATGGAATTATCGCAGATAATAATTTACTTTCTCTTGTTAATCTTAAATACCTTACATTGTTCATTTCATATCTCTCCTTCTTTTGTTTTTTGTAATATAATTTTTGTATTTTTTATCAATTTTTCTATACTTTCTTTCATATGATCACAAAAATCACAAGCTTCACTCTCTTGATCAAAAGTAATATCTATTGTATTTTTATATTTCTTTACAACTTTTCTAAGAAATGCAATACAATTATCTAAACCCATTTGCTCTTTGACAATCATATTCATCAATATTTCATAATCCTTTATAGTATCGGCAGCTCTAATTTTTTCACAATCATTTTGTAACTGTTCAAAAATTTCCACCGCTATACGCCACTCTTTTATCCAACTCTCCTTAAGTTTCTCAAATCTTATGGCAAATGTTTTTTGCATAATATACTTATGCAAATTTCTCGCAGTCATCAACTCATACAATTTTTCTGTCGAAGGCGCATCTTTCAAATCAAATTGCGCAATTTTCATCTTAAACGGACGCACTAGACCCTCATATGATACCAGCGCATCTCCTGGCAAATATGTTGCGACTGCTTCAAGTTGTGTTTCATTTGCCGACATCATTGTTCCAAGTATCGCTCTGTCATCACCAGCAGTTAAACGATGAACAATTTTTAACCCTGTATTTTTTAACACTTCTGCCGCCATTGCAGTCGGCAATTGATCAGCAATTATGATTCCCTCACGCAATGCTCTTACTTCAGCAAGCATTTTTACAATATAATTTGTAGCAGCAACTTTTGGATTTGCATCTTCCGCAATAGTCTCTCCTGTCATGTTTGCAATCAGATTGTGGGCTTCTTCGATAAAAATAACATGTCTGACGCTTCTAGCATCGTTTCCTTTCGGATTTGCCTTTAAAACTTCTCTAATCAAAGTGCATATCATCAGTGTCATAAAATTAGACGGCCCTGTTCCCAATGATTCCATTTCTATAATAATTGGATGTCGTATTAATTCTTCCGGCTCCAAACTAGACATTTTAGAATCAAAAACATTTCCTAAATCTCTTCGTAACAATCCACCTATTCTCATTTCTAATGCAGATTTCATATTTCCTCTGACTTCCCCATCATAATCAGTGTGTTTTAATTCAAATTCCAACCGAGCATATAATTCAGAAAGTGTTGGATATTCTTTCCTTCCATCATTAATATCATCCGTATCCCAATCATGATCGCTATAAACACCTTCAATTGCCCTGTCTAATAATGCTGGCAATGGTGGTGTTAAAGGAAATGCCCCTTCAAATACATCCATTAAATTTTGTATATGTTCCGATAACGATAATCCTTTGGCAAATTCAAATGGATTCATAGCCATTGGAAACTTAGATCCTGATGACGGCGAAAAAATAATCAAATCATCCATATCTGTTTGTGCTAATGCTCTATATTCCTTTTTTGCAGGTTCTAATACCAAAAATGGCACATCACACTTTTTCCATAAACTATAACATATATGTAACATCGTATTTGTCTTTCCCGCTCCCGGGACACCACAAACAAACGCATGCTTTTTTAATAAATTCAAAGGAATGTTTATATCTTGCAAATTTTTTCCAAGATATATTTCTCCGTCTGATTCAACGGGATCAGTCTCCTTTCTCAACTCAATATGTTCTCCTTCATACAATATTGGGAATCTGAAAAAAGATTTAATTTCATCTAACGTATAGTATGTTGGCCAATAATTTAATGATTTTGGCATAATATTATGTAATTCAACATAATCATCAATCACTCCAAAAGAATCTTCTTTGAAAATCGAACTCTCCCAATTTCCTTTTTTTATGGTTTCTCCACATAATGTACTTAAAATCATATTTCCCAAAATTTCATCATTGGAATAAACAATTACATTTCCTTTAAAACATGGTGCATTAGAAATCGAACTCAAAAACTTCTCATATACCTTAAGTATTTCTCCAGAAAATGCATCTTTGTTATTAGCCACTCGAACATCCTTATTAAGTTTTATTGTATTTTCACTATCGTAAAATGATTTATTTTTCAAATATTCAATAGGTTTTTCCAAGGAAGAGTACACATCTTCATACGAATCTGCCCCTCTTAAAACCACTCGATACATGACATCTGTATCAAACATTTCCATGGTTTTAACTAAGTCAATCAGTCGTGAATCTTTATTCGTTTCCCAAGATTCAACATAAAACAAATCTACACTCTTATCATTATCTCCTATTTCACAACAACGTTTTCGTTCGCATTTCTTAAGTATAAATTTTTCTTTAAAAACATCACCTTTAAATGGATTTTCCTCTTGAAATGTTATTTTATATAACTCCGTCAATTTCGATGATCCCATTAGATTACTCAAGTATTCAACAAGCGCTCTATCTTCAAATTTAAATACTATATAACATTCCAGTTTGTTTCCTTTTTTGTTTACAGGAGTATATCTTATAATATAATTAATCTCTATTTCATAAATAGCTGATATTTTTTGCCATTGTCTCAGAAAATCATCAGTCCATTCTTTCAAACTTTCAATTCCATTTATTGCAATAACCTGATATTTTGATAATGATATATCCGGAATACTTGTCAGCTTATAAGTCATTATCATGATTTATACCTCTCTATCTATGGTTCATCAATCTATTTTTACTAGCAAGCAAATCATCTTGATATTGTTGCGTTTCCTGCCTTAAATCTATAATCTGATCAGCCTGATCTAACACTTCTTCTCCTTTAGCATCTGCAAAATTTCCCAAAATCGGAATTCCATTTAAATCCTTCAATTTATTTCCTTTTTCTTTTAAATCATCACTAATAGAATCAGCCGTATCCATTACTTCATCAGCATCTTCACTAATTTCTGAGGCTTCTTGTTCCAACTCTTCTCCTTCTTCATTCAAATCATGCCTTATGTTTTCTATAGCAGCATCAACCTGTCGTTGTATCTCATCTGGCAAGTCAGTCGGAATTCTAGATATTCCTTCTTCAATTTCATTTTTCTTTTCAATAAATTGATCTGTTTTGTCTTTATTATCCATGGCTCTAATTGCTATATCATTCTTTTTTTCAATAATCCATTTTCTGTCATTTACAAATCCCTTCATACTTGTTCCTCCATACTTATGTTTCTTCGATTTTATTTTAAAACAATTTGTTTTAAAACGCAATATAACAATTTGTTTTAGATATACTGATAAAAATGAGGTAATAATATGGCTTTAAGAACAACTCCATACAGACACATTAGAGATTTACGCGAAGATTCCAATTTAACACAAGAATATCTGGCTAAAATACTTGGATGCAGTCAGGTTGCTTATTCTTATTATGAAATTGGAAAACGCGATATTCCTACAGATATATTAATAAAACTAGCTAATTTTTATAATGTGTCAATTGACTATTTACTTGATCAAACAAATAACAAAAATCGATATCGTTAAAGTTAAAAGAGGAATGACACACTGCCATTCCTCTTTTACTTCCATAAAAATAATTATTAAATTTTGTCTCCACGAAATTTCTGGTTGTCTCCACATTGTCTCCATTTGAACGTGAAAACAAATTAAAAAAAACGAATTTAGGCTACATTAGCATTATTTTAAATTCCGCTCATAATCCCCTAAAAACGCCCTATTTCCAAGTAAAATCCGATATCCCCTCCAGCTCATACGGTGTAGCCTGCTACACGTAATAATTTTTTCTGGAATAGTATTTCTATAATTCAAAAATCCCCATTTATCAAGCTTTATTGTTCTTTTCATCTCTGCGAATTTTATCATACCACCAATTTATCTCCAGTACCTATGAATTTTACAGCTAAACTACCAATTCAAACAACGTTGCTTCTGTCTTTTCTATTATAATCCCAGTTCTTTTATAAGCTCTTCCTGTGAGCAAGATGGCTGATAATCCTCATCTCCCGATTTATACGCATTTAACGCCCAGATTTCTTCCGGATCAGGAGCAACTTTTTCTGCATTCGATAACGCAAATGTTCCACGTATTAAATCCCAAACTTTCTCTGCATCTTCTTCACTCATAATTGTAACTGCACCTAAAATTCTTTCTTTAAAAATTTAACTGCTTTCTTAGAATAAATGATTTCAAACAATATTTAACACCTTCTTTCCATTTAATGCCTATCTTTTTAATGTATCAATAGTATATCATATTTCCAATTGAAAATGCTTTTATTCTTTTTATATTATTCTTGAAACCAGAAAAAGAATATTTTGGCAAAAACGCAAAAGATTCTCTTTACCCAAACAATTTTGTATATTCCGTTTGCGTATCTGCGATATGATAAATGTATACCGTATTTTTTATCACTCTATAAATTGATACATGTTTTCCGCTTATGACCATCCTGCATCCTTGTTCATTCAGCCATTCATCAGGTATTCTTGAACCGGAATCTGGGAACTCTTCCAATCTTTCTATTCCGTCCAGAATATGATCACTCACCTTAATAGCTGTTTGAACATTAAAATTAATCACATACCAGTCTTCAATATTCTTTAAATCTTCCCATGCCGATGGAAGAATCTCTACCCTATATTTCATTTACTCTTTCTCTCAATCTTCTTCTTGCCTCTGAAACACTAACAGTTTCCTGACCTTCAATCCGTTCTTGCTCTGCTTTAAGAACTCTTTCTCTTAATTTTAGTGTCTGCTCTCTCTTCTCGAAAGCTTCTATATTCATAACTACCAAATCACCATCGCCATTCTTGGTTATATAAATTGGCTCTTTTGTTTCTTTTGCAAGATTAGATATTCCGGCATAATTGTTTCTTAGTGCTGTTGATGCTTTTATAATCATCATATCACCTCCATTTATTATGATATAATTTTACTATAATTATGATAGATTGTAAAGACTATAGCTTCACTAATCATTGGATCATACTACCAATGCATTACCCGGAAATGTAATGACATCATTTTTCATTTTAATAATCCTCATCCTCTACTTCCGATATTCCAAATAACACTCTCGTATAATCCTTTTTTTCATTCAAAATACGGATAATAAAAATCGATATTGTTATAGTTAAAAGAGGAATGACACACTGCCATTCCTCTTTTACTTCAATAAAAATAAATATTAAATTTCGCTCACAATCCCCTGAAAACGCCCTATTTCCAGGTAAAATCCGGTGTCCCCTCAAGGTCATACGGCGTAGCCTGATATACGTAATAATTCAACCAATTCGTATACAGGTTATTCGCTGTCGCTCTCCATGTAAGCAGCGGTCCTTTCTCCGGATCATCATCCTGATAATAATTCTTCGGGAGTTCGATCGGAAGTCCCTTACTTTTGTCCCGTTTATACTCACCATCCAATGTTATACGGTCATATTCCGGATGTCCCATCACAAAGATCTGGCGCCCATTCTGTGCCATAGCAAGGAACAGACCTACTTCGTCAGATTCCGCCAGAACCGTAATCCTCTCATCCGCATGCACTTTATCCAGTGGTGTCTCTGTATGACGGGAATGTGGTGCCAGAAATACATCATCAAATCCACGTACCAGCGGAATTTTCCGGTTCAGCACTTTATGCCAGAAGAGACCGAACGCCTTCTTATCTAATTGGACCTTGTCAATTCCGTAATGATAATACATGCCTGCCTGCGCTCCCCAGCAAAGATGCAGTGTAGATACTACATTCGTCTTGGTCCAGTCCATAATACGGGTCAGTTCATCCCAGTAATCCACTTCTTCGAACGGCATCTGCTCTACCGGTGCTCCGGTAATGATAAATCCGTCAAATTTTTTATCCTTGATCTCATCAAATTTCTGATAGAATTTGTTCAGGTGACTCATTGAAGTGTTCTTCGACTGATGTGAAGCAACCGTAACAAATGTCACATCTACCTGAAGCGGTGTATTAGACAACGAACGTAATATCTGCAGTTCTGTCTCCTCTTTTAATGGCATCAGGTTCAGAAGTCCGATCTTGATCGGACGGATATCCTGATGCATTGCACGGTGTTCATCCATCACAAATATATTTTCACTCTCTAATATCTCCTTGACCGGGAGATCATTCTGCACTCTGATCGGCATAATTTATTCCTCTTTTTCCTTTTTATTTTCTTCTGTCTTCTGTTCTTCATTCTCGGTCATATTATCTTTTTTCTGAAAATATGTCCCATCATTATCTACATAACTATCTCCGTTATAGCATTCTGACTCTGTCGGCAATTTCTTTTTCTCCAATTGATTATCCAGAAAAAGTTTTACAATATAATAAATGACTGCAAACGCCGGCACTCCGAATAACATTCCGAGAATTCCAAATAAGCCTCCCCCGAGAAGGATCGATACGATTACCCAGAATGCGGACAGCCCGGTAGAATTTCCAAGAATCTTCGGTCCCAGTATATTTCCGTCAAACTGCTGCAGCAACAAGATGAAGATCAGGAAATAGACTCCTTTCATCGGATCTGCAAGTGCGATCAGAACCGCACTCGGAATTGCTCCGATATATGGTCCGAAGAACGGAATTACATTCGTCACACCTACGATCACGCTGACAAGCATTGCATACGGCATATTCAAAAGTGATGTACCAATAAAGCACAGGATTCCGATAATGATAGAATCGATGATCTTACCAATGATAAATCCCCCGAATATCTCATTTGTCTTTACTGCAATATGAATCAACAGGTTGGCGCGTTCTGTCGGAAAGATCGCATATGTTGCTTTCTTACTCTGATTAATAAATGTCTCTTTGCCGAACAAAATATACACAGATACGATCACTCCGATTACCGCATGGAACAATTCCATAACCAGTGTATATAATCCAACCGTCAGATGGGTCATCACTTCATTTACTTTGTCCAGAAGATCCGTACGCATCCAGTTCTGAAGGCTTGTGGATGCCTCGTTCATCGCATTCTTCAACATTGTCGTCATTGCCGAGTCATCCAGTTGTATATGATTCACCTGCTTCACCAGCTGGTTGATCTGAGCCGGAAGCGTAAAGATAAGATTCCGGATACTTGCGATCAGTTCCGGGATCAGCATATTGATAAGCGTTGTCACAACGGTGATCAGTACGACCAATGCCAGGATCACTCCTACACATCTTGATACCGTCTTCGCTTTTTCTTTCTTCTTCATATGTTTTTCCAGAACCGGCACCAGATATGCATCTACCGTTCTCACGATCGGATTCAACAGATATGCAATTCCGCATCCATACAGCACCGGCTTCAGGATAGACAGTATCTTTAATACCGTATCTGAAATTGCTGTCACACGCAGCATTGCAAAATAGACCAGAATACATGCAACGATTACCAGGAAATATGTCATTCCGCGGTTGAACTGCTGCCTTAATTTGGATGGACCCTTTCTCCCAAAACTGGGACGGTCTTTATAATATGTATTTTCTTCTTTGCTCATAAACTCCTCTTCTTTCCTGCCTGTTTCGCATATAAAATCATTATACCCTTGCCGTAAATTTACGTCAACCGACAAAAAAGGATCAGAACAATTGTTTCTATAAAACTTTTATAAAAACTTATGTTCTGATCTTTTTTATTTCCGCCCCGGCCGCTCTATCCGTCAAAGCCGGTATCCGCCATCCGCCTTATCTTATGCACATCCACACTTGAATGTTGCACACTCTGTCTCGCCACAATGACAGGCATTTCCGCCTTCTACACTGATCTTTCCGGCGTGACACTGACATTCTTTATTATACATGCATTCTGTTGCCTTACAGTCTACACTGCTCTTTGCCGATGCCTCTTTCCCTTCCATATCCGAGTATGCATCCGCATAGGCGCTTCCGCCTTTTCTCTCTTCAAAGCTGTCACAGCTTGTCTCAGCAGCTTTCTTTGCAGAATTTCCTCCTACCACGATACTGTCAAGATTACAGTAATAATTCTGATTGTGTGTACAAGTCTGTACGGTACATCGTAAATCTGGCATAATATATCCTCCTTTCAAATACAAGATATATTATGCCAGTTCTTTTTATTTCTTATACATTTTGTAAAAATAAATTAGTTTTCTTCTTTTACAACTTCTCGTCTTTCTCTTGTTGCGATCTCATCTGCAACAGATGCTACGAACGCATCCAGACTCTTCTGGCCTTCATCTCCTGCAAATCTGCTTCTTACGGATACCAGATTTTCTTCTTCTTCTTTTGCTCCTACTACAAGCATGTATGGAATCTTCTGCATCTGAGCCTCACGGATCTTATAACCGATCTTTTCCGCACGTGTATCAATCTCTGCACGGATACCTGCCGCATTTAATGTCTCCATTACTTTCTGTCCGTATTCCAAATGTTTATCCGAGATTGGAAGCACCTTAACCTGTACCGGTGCGAGCCATGTAGGGAATGCTCCCGCAAAATGTTCGATCAGGATTCCGATAAATCTCTCGATGGATCCAAATGCTACACGGTGGATCATGATCGGACGATGTTTCTCTCCGTCTGCACCTGTATATTCCAGTTCAAATCTCTGTGGAAGCTGCATATCAAGCTGAATTGTTCCGCACTGCCATGTTCTTCCGATAGAGTCTGTCAGATGGAAATCAATCTTTGGTCCGTAGAATGCTCCGTCTCCTTCATTTACTACATAATCAAGACCAAGATCATTCAGTGCGCCGCGAAGACCTTCTGTTGCAAGTTCCCAATCTTCGTCACTTCCCATACTGTCTTCCGGACGTGTAGAAAGTTCTACATGATACTTGAATCCGAACAGCTGATATACTTCATCGATCAGTGCTACAACACCTTTGATCTCATCACGGATCTGTTCCGGCATCATAAAGATATGTGCATCATCCTGTGTAAAGCAGCGCACACGCATCAGACCATGTAACTGTCCTGATTTTTCATGACGATGAACCAGTCCGAGTTCTCCGACACGAAGCGGGAGATCTTTATATGAACGTGGCTCAGCTTTATATACGAGCATTCCACCCGGACAGTTCATTGGCTTAATCGCAAAGTCCTCTCCGTCAATCTGTGTTGTATACATATTTTCTTTATAGTGATCCCAGTGACCGGATGTCTCCCAGAGGTGTCTGCTTAAGATTACCGGCGTAGATACTTCTACATAACCTGCTTTTTTGTGAAGTTCTCTCCAATAATCAAGCAATGTATTCTTAAGCACCATTCCCTTTGGAAGGAAGAACGGGAATCCCGGACCTTCTTCGCACATCATGAAAAGTCCAAGTTCTTTGCCGAGTTTTCTATGGTCACGTTTTTTTGCTTCTTCAAGCATTGTCAGATATTCATCTAACTGTGCTTTCTTAGGATAAGAGATACCGTAGATTCTTGTGAGCATCTTGTTCTTCTCGCTGCCTCTCCAGTAAGCACCTGCAAGGCTTGTAAGCTTGAATGCTTTTACCGGCTTTGTTGTCATCAGGTGTGGTCCGGCACATAAATCAACGAATTCTCCCTGCTGATAAAAGCTGATCTCTTCTCCTTCCGGAAGGTCTTCGATCAATTCAACTTTATATGGTTCATCTTTTTCTTTGAAATATGCGATTGCATCTTCTCTTGTCTTTGTAAATCGTTCGATCGGAAGAGCTTCTTTGACGATCTTCTTCATCTCTTTTTCAATCTTTTCGAGATCTTCTGCTACGAATGGTGTCTCACGGTCTACATCATAGTAGAATCCATTCTCGATCGACGGTCCGATCGCAAGCTTTGTATCCGGATACAGACGTTTGATTGCCTGTGCCATAATATGAGATGTGGTATGCCAGAAAGCACCCTTTCCTTCTTCGTTATCAAATGTAAGGATCTCCAGTTCACAATCTTCATCCACAACATGTCTGAGATCTACTACTTCACCATTTACTCTTGCGGAAGTTGCCACCCTTGCCAGACCTTCGCTGATATCTTTTGTAATATCCAGCACTGACATACTTCCTTCATACTCTTTGAAAGATCCATCTTTTAATGTGATTTTCATAATTATCATGTCCTCTCTTTTTGTTTTTTACATAGTGATAAAAAAAGTCCCTTACAGGCAATTGCTGTAAGGGACGAATTATCTCGCGGTTCCACCCTGTTTGAACTGACACTTCAAATTCTCTACTTTCAAGACTTCTTATGTCAGAACCTCTTAATTATGACGATAACGGAATCACCGGACTGTTTTTCAGCCACTCAGAGGTAGTTTTCAGAAGGTTCCAAAATAAGAAGCTTTCAGCCTGTGACTTCTTTCTCTGGTATTTCTTTCCCAGCTTACTCTTCTCTTCAACGTGTTTTCATACGCTCTCATTATAACACGCGGTTTTACTTTGTCAATATTTTTTCAACCACAGTTTCCAGACTGCAAAACATTCCCGCACAAAATAATTCGGAAATAATAACGGATGGCAGCTCGCCGCTATCGGAAACGGATTCTTAAATCCTGCATGTTTTGCATACCTGCATCCGCGGTATACATGAAAATTATTCGAGACGATCCCGACCGGTGTATCCGCATCTTCAATAAGTTTTCCGGAAAATTTCAGATTCTCCAGTGTATTTACCGACACATCTTCCTGCACGATCCGTCCACGGTCAATCCCGGCATTCTCCAGATACTGTGCCATCGCATATGCTTCTGTGACTTCTTCACCTTTCCCCTGTCCGCCGGAGACGATCACATGCACATCCGGATGTTCTGTCAGATAGGCTAATGCGCAATCCAGTCTTCGTTTCAATGAATCCGTAATTTTCCTTCCTCTCACCTGTGCTCCCAGTACAATAATCCATCTTCTACCGGTTCCCGTCGCTCCTTTTTCCAAAGGTTTTCCGCACATTCCTGTTATGATCTTCATCTCTGCAAGCAAAAGAAGGCACACCGTGATACCGATCAGCAATTCTACTATCCACGGCATTCCATATAAACGGATCAGAACGCTTCCTGCAATTCCGATACTTCCGCATACCAGCCAAAATCTGGAAAAAGTAGAGTCCCATTTTTTCAGTGCGATACAGATCGCACCGTAATAAATGAGACTCAGAATACCTGCTGCCAGAAAAATTATCTGCCACAGCATTTTTTGTATTTTTTACCTGATCCGCACGGACATGGATCATTTCTTCCGATTTTTTTCGGTTTACGAATTGTTGTAGATTCTTTCTGCTCTTTATAGAATTTCTTCAATTCTTCTTCAGAGAAGATTTCTTTCCACTGTGGAAGCTCATACAGCCAGTCAGCTTTCGCTGCTACCATGTTCTTGTACAGTCTTTCTTTATCAAATGCAAGGCTTACCACCGTATCTTCTTCTACTGCATCCAGATCCTGTTCGATCAGAAGACTTTCATTGATTCCATCGAGGAAACCAATCATAGTCAGAACTTCCTGTCCGAATTTCTCAGCCAGTTCTTTTACGGTCCCTTTCACTGCTTCATCCGGATTAGAAAGAAGCTTTTCGTAAATCTCTTTCTCAATCTGGAAATATGTTCCCCAAAATTTTTCCAACTGACTTCTGTCTGCAGTCTCATCATAAGCGATGTTCTGCCACTGCTGATATAATGTGCTCATATTTCTATACTCCTTTGTACGATATTCATTTGCAATTTTTCACTGCTCTCTATATAATATACTAAAGTCTTGATTCATTGTAAAGGATGATTATTATGAAAAATGCAAAACGTATCCTGGCACTCATTGCTGCGGTTTTATTATTCGGTATGTATCTTAGTACATTAATATTTGCCTTGATCGGAAGTCCTCATTCCATTGATCTTCTCTGGGCATCTGTCGCATGTACGATCGTGTTGCCGGTATTGCTCTATGGTTACATGCTTGTGTTCAGACTCACACAGCATGATATTCCATCTGATGATCCGACAGACAGCCTCCGCAGGCACATCCCGGACAACGCATCCAAGTCTTCTTCGTCTCACGACCATGCAAGCGATGATACCATGTAGAACTCAAAGGGCATCAGACTTTCTTCGCGATCGTCTGAGCCTTTTTTCTTATGTTTTCTTTCATCTTCTCTGATTTTCTTTCTTTTTGCAAGGTATTCTTCCATTGAAATAACTTCTGCTTCCTCTTTTGTCCAGTCTCTTGTATTCATAGTGCATACCTCCATCTTGATTATTTTTCCCCTCTTGCGTCTTTGGTATCTGATTACACCGACGTTATTATTATATTTACGATGGTTTCATTATATGCATGGAATGTGTCGTCGTTGTGGAAAATTTCTGAATAAACCATAAGATTTTTCTTAAAGAAAACATAATTTACGCTACAAAAAGACAGGGATAAAACACTTTTGTGTTCTGTCCCTGTCTTTATCCTGCTTATCTGTATTTTCTTAAATACTCTATTCTATTTTGAAAGTTCAGACTCTCTGTAGATGATATCGTGTCTTTCCGGACCATTGGATACCATTGTGATCGGGTATCCGATCTGTTCTTCTATAAACTCGATATAATTTCTGCAGTTTTCCGGAAGGTCTTCGTATTTCTTGATTCCACGGATATCGCATTTCCATCCCGGAAGTGTCTTAAGAACCGGTTTTGCCTTCTCTAACAGATGTGTAGTAGGGAAGTCTGTTGTTACTTCTCCATTGATATCATATCCTACACATACCGGAATCTCATCCAGATATCCGAGTACATCTAATACTGTAAATGCAACGTCTGTTGCTCCCTGCATTCTGCATCCGTACTTGGAAGCCACGCAGTCGAACCATCCCATTCTTCTCGGACGTCCGGTTGTTGCTCCGAATTCTCCGCCATCACCACCGCGGCGTCTTAATTCGTCTGCTTCGTCACCAAAGATCTCGCTTACGAATGCTCCGGCTCCTACTGCACTTGAATATGCTTTACATACTGTTACGATCTTCTTGATCTCATACGGAGGGATTCCTGCTCCGATCGCTCCGTATCCTGCCAGTGTAGAAGATGAAGTAACCATTGGGTAGATTCCGTGATCCGGATCCTTCAGTGATCCAAGCTGTCCCTCTAACAATACTTCTTTTCCTTCTTTGAGCGCATTATTCAGGAAAAGAGAAGTATCACATACGAATGGCTCAACCATCTTCTTATATTCTTGAAGTTCATTATATAAATCATCAGGATTGATCAATGGTTTATGATAAAGATGCTCCAGCAATACATTCTTCTGCTCTGCTACGCGAACAACTTTTTCTTTTAACAGTTCATCATCAAACAGCTCACTGACCTGGAATCCGATCTTTGCATATTTGTCTGAGTAGAATGGTGCGATACCTGATTTTGTAGAACCGAAAGATTTTCCTCCCAGTCTTTCCTCTTCGTATGCATCAAAATTCTTATGATAAGACATTACCATCTGAGCTCTGTCAGATACCAGAATCTTCGGCATCGGAACTCCCTGATCGATGATAGACTGTACTTCTTTAAATAATACCGGCACATCCAGTGCTACACCATTTCCGATAATACTTGTCGTATGATCGTAAAATACTCCTGATGGAAGTGTGTGTAATGCAAACTTTCCATAATCATTGATAATTGTATGACCTGCATTCGCGCCTCCCTGGAATCTTACGATAATATCAGCCTGTTCAGCCAGCATATCTGTAATCTTACCTTTTCCTTCGTCGCCCCAGTTGGCACCGACTACTGCTTTAACCATATCCATTCCTCCTGCGATATTAACATGACTTATCAGTCTTCTTTAGCGGATCTAATCAAACCACCCTAAGCATTATACTATACATTTTACCTTGGTTCAACAATATTTTTACATAAAATCCACAGGATTTCCTGTATTTTCTACATTAGCGGCGCAACCAGTCTTAATACCTGCCCCGCCGTCTTCATCAGAATTCCTCTGTTTCTCACTTCCGTCACTGTAACCTTATGACATTTTGCCAGCGTATTCTGAAAATCTTCTTCTACTTTCTGCACTTCAGGATTATCGTAGATAAACACACCATTCTCAAAATGCAGATACAGACTTCTGAAATCCAGATTGATACTTCCTACCGTTGCCGTATCATCATCGGATACAAATATTTTTGCATGTACAAATCCAGGTGTATACTCATAGATCTGTACCCCGCCCTCGATCAGTTCCTTATAGTAGGTCTTTGCCACAGCAAATGCATACCACTTATCCGGAATATGCGGCATGATGATGATCACCTCAATACCACTTTTCGCTGCACGGATCAGTGTAGTAAGCATCTCATTGTCCAGGATCAGATACGGGGTCATGATATGCACATATTTTTTTGCATGGTTCAAAATATGGAAATATACTTCTTCTCCTACATTTTCATGATCAAACGGGCTGTCTGCATATGGAATCACATATCCCAGTTTTTCATTCAATGTATCCTCTTTTTTGGTCAGATATTTTCCATAAGGCTCCACGCCCCGCATATCCACATCCCACATCTGCAGAAATATCATCGTCAGGCTCTGGACAGCATCACCTCTTAACAGTACCGCCGTATCCTTCCAGTGTCCGAACCGTTCCTTCTCATTGATATACTCATCAGCAAGATTCACACCCCCTACATATCCCACCTGTCCATCGATCACGCAGATCTTTCTGTGGTCGCGATTGTTCTGTATCGTCGAGACAAATGGCCGGATCTTATTCGACATCTTGCAGTTGATACCGTATTTCTGAAGTTTCTTCGGATAGCTGTAGGGCAGCAGGTCAAATGCACACATTCCGTCATACATGAACCGGACTTCCACACCTTCCGCTGCTTTCCGCTTCAGGATCTCAAGGATCGTATTCCACATGATACCTTCTTCTACGATGAAGTACTCCATGAAAATAAACTTTTCCGCCTTTTCCAGTTCTTTTATCATGGATGCAAATTTGGCTTCTCCAACCGGAAAATATTCGGCTTCTGTATTCCTGTAAGTCGGGAATCCCAGTTGATGCGACAGATAATACGACAGCTGTGCATTTGCAGATTTTCCCTCCCATAGTGCATCCGTGATCTTCTGATCCTGATCCATGTAAGGTTCCGTCTCCATACGCAATGCCGCCAGGCGGTTCTGTACAAACCGTGTTTCCAGCTGCAGATGCACATAGATGTAAAATATCGTCCCGACAACCGGTACTGCCATCACACACAGAATCCATGACAGCTTGAACGCCGGATTTCCCTCTGTATTAATAATATACACAAGAACTATAATCTCCATCAGAGACATCACACTGTATATAAATGTTGCATATTCTTTCAGATAGTACGGAATCCCCAGAAAAACCAGCATCTGTATCAATATCAGTATCACAAAAATTCCGGCACGGCTGAATACCATTTTAAAGAATTTCTTCTTTGCAACAGTCTTTGTGCTTTGTTCTTTCATACTTTTTCTCTCCTTTATCCAGGGCTGTACATCCACTTTGTTCCTAATATCTTACTCCGTTTTCTCAGGCTCCGTACCGCCAGGATATGTTATACAGTGTATCATATTTTCATTTTCTTCTCAACTTGCAGATAATTTATTTTAATTTAATAGAAAAATACATATAATATGTGCTATGATAAGGAAAAGAATGGAAAGGAGTCATACAATCATGGCAAAATGGATGAAAAAATTATTGGGTCTTGCTGCAATCGGCAGTGCCGCTGCAGGTCTTGTTTATTATTTTAAAAAATCTAAAAAAGATGTGGATGAAGATTTCAACGATGATTTTGAAGATGAAGACTTCGATCTTGACAATGATCTTCAACCGGTCGACCGGGGATACGTTGATCTGAACGCAGGAAAAGCTTCTCCGGAAGAAGCAGACGATGCAGAAGAAACAGAGACCGGCGAAGATATTCTGGATGCGGATGCTCACGAAGGGAAAGAAGATTAGTTCTGCTGACACAGACTGAATTCAGACTGCAGCTATACAAAAGAGCAGTAAACAATGTAAATTATTTTCTTATTTTACATTGCTTACTGCTCTTTTATCTTCTCCAACACCTATTCAAAATTCCCACTGCTTCTTTGATATCCTCTTCATTCATATTTGCATATCCCAGAAGAATCGTTGCCCGCTCATCTGTATCTTTCCTGATCCTGTAATCCGAAAGTCCATATACACGGATATCCTCTTTTTTTGCCCGTTCGATCAGCTCATTTTCGTTCCATCCCTTTTCGAATGTCAGCAGGATATGTACTCCCGCATGCTCTCCCGATATCGCACAGATATCTGCCAGAGGCTTCAGTGCATCGATCAGAACATCATGCCTGTTTTTATACAGAGCTCTTGTCTTATTCAAATGACGTTCGTAATAACCATCTTCGATAAAATGTTGTACGATCATCTGATCCACCTTTGAAACGGTTGAGTTGATAAAGTTCACTTTTGTCCGATACACATCCAGGAGAGATTTCGGCAGTACCATATAACTCAGACGAATAGCCGGTGCAATGGATTTTGAAAAAGTTCCCAGATAGATAACTTTATCTTCTGCATCATATCCCTGCAGAGCCGGGATCGGTTTCCCTTTGTAGCGGAATTCACTGTCATAGTCGTCTTCTATGATATATCTGCCTTCCTTCCCGTATGCCCACTTCAGAAGCTCCATTCTTCTTTTGATCGGCATAACGATTCCTGTCGGATACTGATGCGACGGTGTGACATATGCAATATCTGCCTCTGAATCTTCCAGCTCTGATATTCTCATTCCATTGTGATCCATTGTAACCGGCACAGTCTCATATCCAAGTGTCTGAATCACTCTATATGCCTGCTTATATGTAGGATCTTCAAATGCAATAGTATGTTCTTTTCCAAGAATCATACTAAGCAGTATCAGAATATAATCACTTCCCGCTCCGATCACGATCTGCTCCGGAGAACAGTCCACGCCTCGTGCCTGATACAGATAATTGCAGATGGCTCCCCGGAATCCATATTCACCTTGCGGATCTCCTGAACGGAACAACTCCGTCCTGTCATCCAGCAAAATGTCTTTCGAAAGTTTTCTCCAGACATTATATGGAAAACTGTTAAGATCTACTCCGTTCGGTGTGAAATCATAACGGTATATTCTTTTCTTTTCTCTCTTACGTTCCGGCTTTTTTTCTTCTTTTTTCAGTTGATATAATTCATCAATCTGAGCCACAAAAAAACCGCGGTATGGCGCAGACTCGATATATCCTTCTGATAATAACTGTTCATATGCCAGTTCAACCGTACTGCGGCTGACTTCCAGATGCTTGGACAAAGCCCTGGTAGAAGGGAGTTTCTCCCCATAGCGGAGTCTCCCGTTCTGGATATCAGACTTGATATGATCATAAATCTGCTCATACAGCGGCTTCTTCGAACGACTGTTAAGATTTATCGTTAATTCATTCATTTTTTATTTTTCACCCGGTTATTTCTTTGGCAGTTTAAAAGAACTCTTCAGAGATACAATACGGTTAAACACCAGATTTTCCGGTGTGGAGTCTTTCGAATCAATACAGAAATATCCATTTCTTACAAACTGGAAGCTGTCACACGGACCTGCTTCGTTAAAGCTGTCTTCCACATAGCACTCTTTTAAAATCTGTAAGGAATCCGGGTTCAGGTTCAGCGATCCATCTTCTTTATTATATACTCCCTTCTCTTCATCGATCAGGTTCTCATATAATCTGACTTCTGCTTTCTTAGCCTGTGGTGCACTTACCCAGTGGATCGTTCCTTTTACCTTACGTCCGGTAAACCCGGTTCCGCATTTTGTCTCCGGATCAT
This sequence comes from Dorea sp. BIOML-A1, assembly GCF_009875615.1. Taxonomy (NCBI): domain Bacteria; kingdom Bacillati; phylum Bacillota; class Clostridia; order Lachnospirales; family Lachnospiraceae; genus Dorea; species Dorea sp. BIOML-A1. The sequence continues at coordinate 25,525 of NZ_WWSA01000018.1, read as the reverse complement.
ACGTACAATGTACCACCGTTACATTTCCTTCTGCATCCGTCTCATAGCTGACACATTTCACAAAATATGCATGCATCAGACGTACTTCGTTTCCAGGGAAAAGGCGGAAATACTTCTTCGGAGGATCAATCATAAAATCATTACGCTCAATGTAAAGTTCACGTCCAAACGGCACTTTTCTCACACCAAGTTCCGGATTCTCCAGATTGTTCTCTACATCCAGATATTCCACTTCTCCTTCCGGATAGTTGTCGATCACCAGTTTGATCGGATCCAGGACTGCCATCATACGAGGCTTCTTCATCTTCAGATCTTCACGGATACAATACTCCAGCATTGCATAATCCACAGAGCTCTGGCTCTTGGATACTCCGCACATTTCAACGAACATCTTAATGGATTCCGGTGTAAATCCTCTTCTTCTGAGAGCTGCGATCGATACAAGTCTCGGATCATCCCATCCGTCTACAATACCATCCATAACAAGCTTCTTGATGTATCTCTTACCTGTAACAACATTCGTCAGATACAGCTTGGAGAATTCAATCTGTCTCGGTGCCGGATCAAATTCACACTCTTTTACAACCCAGTCATATAATGGTCTGTGGTCTTCAAATTCCAGTGTACAGATAGAATGTGTAATGTGCTCGATCGCATCTTCGATCGGATGTGCAAAATCATACATTGGATAAATACACCATTTATCTCCTGTATTGTGATGTGTCATATGCGCCACACGGTAGATGATCGGATCACGCATGTTGATATTCGGCGATGCCATATCAATCTTTGCACGCAGAACTTTCTCTCCATCCTGATACTTTCCGTCTTTCATCTCTTCGAAAAGTCTTAAATTCTCTTCTATCGGACGGTCACGATACGGACTGTTCTTTCCAGGCTCTGTCAGGGTTCCGCGGTATTCACGCATTTCTTCCGCTGTCAGGTCACAGACGAATGCCTTTCCTTTTTTGATCAGCTTTACTGCACACTCATACATCTGGTCAAAATAGTCTGATGCAAAATAAAGATGATCTCCCCAGTCGGCACCCAGCCATTTTACATCTTCTTTGATGGACTCTACGAATTCCATATCTTCTTTCATCGGGTTCGTATCGTCAAATCTCAAATGAAAGGTTCCGTTATATTTCTTTGCAAGTCCTGAATTCAGAAGAATCGACTTCGCATGTCCGATATGCAGATATCCGTTCGGTTCCGGCGGAAATCTCGTACATACTTCACTGTATACGCCTTCTGCAAGATCTTTATCTATTTCCTGTTCAATAAAATTTTTGGAAACTGTTGTTTCTTCTCCCATGGTGTCCTCCTTAGGTTTTAACTATACATTATGCTCATTATCTTATCATAAAAAATATGATGAAACAAGGGAAGATACCTCTTTTACCGGTTTTCGCAGAAAAATGTAAATGCATCCAGAAATTCAGAATTACTTGGACACTTGATCGCATGGTAACCAAGGATCTCCATCATAAGTTCTTTATCTTCTTTCCAACACTTATCAACGACTACACGTATCCCGCGTTCCACATTATAAAAACTGGTTTCGTGTTTTTCTCCTATCGGGATGTATATATCATTCTGTGTCGCAAACGGCTTTTCTTTTGTATGGAATCCACTGATGATATCTGCAGCATCCAACAGATAATAGTATCCTTTATATCCTGATGTGACTTTAAATCTTCTGAGTGTCTGTATCATAATATTCCTATTCATAAATAATCTCCCTTTTTTGGCTCTATCTAAAAAATAAATCACAACATGTCGTTTGTCAATGATTTCGATACCAAAAACCTCTTTTTTTTATTTTTTAGACCTTTATGTGTCTGATTTCTTCGAAAAAGATCAGCTAGAGGTCAAAAAAAGTTTGAAGACATCTTTTTATCTTCAAACTTTTTTTGCATTTGTCTATATCTTTTCCGTCCTTAAAACCATCCAGTTTCCTTTCCAGACATACAGAATCATCAAAAGCATGCCCAAAAGCCATGAGGTCGGATAGCACATCATCACATGGCCGAGACTCTTTACCCATGCCATGGTTCCTGCAATCCACATCACACGGAATCCGCATAATGATACCAGAAATACAATCATGGCCTGCATCGTCTTGCCGGTTCCTCTGATCGTTCCGCCAAGCACATGCAGGATTCCAAGCATCCAGTAAAACGGGCAGAAATATTTCATAATATATACACCATATTCCACCACCTTATGGTTCGTCGTAAAGACTCCGATTACCTGCGGAGCGAATATCAGCAGCACAATTCCGGTTATCACAGAATACCCGGCACCCATTGCTGTGGATATGTACATTCCTTTTCTGACCCTGTCTGCTTTCCCTGCACCAATATTCTGTCCGGCAAATGTAGTTGCCGCCATACTGATACTCAGTACCGGCAGGATATTAAATCCATCGATTTTTATATAAGCTGCAAAACCGGCCATAACTGTCGCTCCAAAACTATTCACACTTGCCTGCACGATCAGGTTTGAAAGCGAAATTACAATATTCTGGATTCCTGTCGGGATTCCGATGCGGATGATCTTCGAAAGCAGATGATCATAGCATCGGATCTCCTTAATCTTCAACTTATATACATCTTCACTTCTGATCAGAAATCCCCATATAAAAATGCATGATATCAACTGACTGATATCCGTAGCCAGTGCCGCGCCAACGATTCCAAGCTTCAGTCCGACAACCATGATCAGATCCAGGAATATATTTGAAATCGCCGCGATCATCAGGTATACCAGGGAACGTCTGGAATTGCCCACGGCATTCAGAACACCCGCCGACATATTGTAAACTACCGAAAATAAACTTCCGCCAAAATATACCTGCAGATAGATTACCGACTGTTCAAATACCTTGTCCGGTGTTCCCATCAGGCGCAGCATCGATGGTGTCACTGTAATTCCGATTACAGTCAGAAGCACTCCTGCTACCAGCGCGATCGCCATCGTAGTATGTACAGCCTTCCTCACGCCTTCTGTATTTTTGGCCCCATAAAACTGCGAGATTACAACACCTGCACCAGTCGATGCTCCTATGCAGAAACCGATCAGCAGGTTAATGATCGCACCGCTGGATCCGACTGCTGCCAGTGCGTTACTTCCCACATAGTTGCCGACAATAATCGAATCCACCGTATTATACAGCTGCTGAAACAGATTCCCCAGAATCAGTGGAATTGCAAAGAATAGTATTTCTTTCCAAATCACTCCTTCGGTCATTGTTTTCATCTTTTTCATTTTCTTCTTCCTCTCTATTACCATTTCTTTTCATATTCCTGATTTTCACAGGATTTTTCACGATTTTCAATTAATATCACGAAAATATATTGACAAATGTACTCCTTTCAGTGTATAGTATCAACGTTGCATATCACTTATGCATGCTGCCTTGGCTCAGTCGGTAGAGCGTCGCCTTGGTAAGGCGGAGGTCGGCGGTTCGATTCCGCTAGGCAGCTTACAAGAGAAGTCCCGTAAAACTTTCAAATGATTGTTTTACGGGATTTTTTTATAATTAAAAATTCAGCCGATATTTATATCCTCTTTAGATTTATTTTTCCTTTTCCAGAATCTTCTGCATCTTTCCCTTGATTCTCTGAAGTGCATTATCAATCGTCTTTGGACTCCGGTCCAGAAGCTTTGCGATCGTCTTATAATCCGTTCCCATCAGATGAAGATACAGAACTCTGCGCTCCAGTTCACTTAATTCTTTTTCCAGACGTTCTTCCAACGTCTTCGCACGTTCCTGACTGACAAGCAGTTCTTCCGGATTCGTCTCATGTCCGGATTCCATTGTATCGATCAACGAGTTTTCCCCGTCTTCTCTTTCATACAGGGAAATATAACTGTTGAGCGGACTGTGTTTCTTTCTGTTTGAAGCTTCAATTGCCGAATACAACTGTCTTGTCACACATAGCCTTGCAAAGCTGAAGAAGGATGCTTCCTGATCCACATCGTAGTCCTGAACTGCTTTAAAAAGTCCGATCATCCCCTCCTGGATCAGATCATCCGTCTCACCGCCGAGCAGATACATTGCATTGGCTTCTTTTCTGACCAGATTCTTATATTTTTCCATCAGATAATCGATAATTCCCGTTTCTCCCATCCGGAGTCTGCGGATCAGTTCTTCATCTGTTAATTTTTTATACTCTGTCATACACTCCTCTGTCTCACAATCTCATATGCAAGGACGCCCGCTGCCACCGATGCATTCAGGGAATCGATATCCCCCTTCATCGGAATTCTTGCAGTAAAGTCACAGGTGTCTTTTACCAGACGTCCCACACCTTCGCCTTCATTACCAATTACGAGTCCGATCGGTCCTTTCATATTGACATCATACATGACATCCCCGTCCATATCGGCACATACGAACCACAGACCTTTTTTCTTCAAATCTTCCATCGTCTTTACCAGATTTGTTACTTTTGCAACCGGCGTATAATTCAGGGCCCCTGCGGAAGTTCTTGCTACGGTTGCCGTCAGTCCGACTGCCCGTCTCTTTGGTATGATCACACCGTGTGCCCCTGCCTGATTCGCAGTACGGATGATCGCACCGAGATTGTGCGGATCTTCAATATTATCCAGAATGATCAGAAACGGATCTTCTCCCTTTTCTTCTGCAAGCTTTAACATATCCTCTACCTCTGCATATTCATATGCAGCAACACTTGCGATCACTCCCTGGTGTTTACCGGTCTCCGACAACTGGTTCAGACGGTCTTTTTCCACGAAATTCAATATCGTGTCATGCTTTCTTGCCTCGCGGATGATGGATCTCACTGCACCATCCTGACATCCATCCAGTACATACAGCTTGTCTACCGGTTTTCCGGAACGAAATGCTTCCATAACGGCATTTCTTCCTTCTATGATACTTTCATTTACATTCTTATCGTAACTCATATTTGACACTCCTTATTATTCTTTGATACTGTCCAGACCTATTTTAACCAGTTCCAGCATTCTTTTCCACTCTTTTTTCAGATATAGATATCCAAGCAGAGCTTCAAATCCCGTCGCACGTCTGTAATCTGTAATCGACTGGTTCTTCGCCGGCGACACGCTCTTGGCATTGCGGCCTCTTTTATAGACAGCATGTTCTTCTTCTGTCAGGTGTTCCTGCATCGTACGCATCATTTTCGACTGTGCGGACGCCTGGACATAAGAGCTGGTCTTCTGGTGCAGCTTCTGTACCTGACGGTTTCCTTCATTGATCACCAGGGATTTAATGATCAGATCATAAATGCAGTCTCCGATATATGCCAAAGTAAGAGGTGAATATTCTTTAATATCCACCTCTTTCATCTGGAAAATCTCCTGCATATAAGTGTCAAATCCCCACTCTACGCTCTTTTCCATTGTACTCCTTCTCTGGTATCCTTTAAGATGATACCCTTCTCTAACAGTTCATCACGGATTGCATCGGCTCTTGCAAAGTCTTTAGCCTTACGTGCTGCCTGACGCTCCTCGATCAGTTTCTCGATGTCTTCGTCCAGGATCTCTTCTTTCTTATCTACGATCAGTCCCAGAACTCCTGTTAACTTCACAAGCAAATCGAATAATTTCTGAAGATATTCTTTGGAACTTTCTACATCGGTTGTTGTATTGATATATTTTACAAGGTCAAAGATTGCTGCAACGGCATCTGCTGTATTGAAGTCATCGTCCATTGCCTTTTCAAATCCTGCAACAAACTCTTCTGTTTTTGTAAAGTTTTCTGCTTCTGCATCTGTGATTGCTTCTGCTTTTGCATTTCCCATAAGGAACTTCAGATTATCTGCTGCATTTACGATACGCTCCAGACCATTCTTGGATGCTTCCATCAGATCTGCACTGAAATTCAGTGGGCTTCTGTAATGTGCACTCAGCATGAAGAAACGAAGTACCTGCAGATCGTACTGTTCGCTGATCTCACGTACGGTACGGAAGTTTCCGAGAGATTTACTCATCTTTCTGTTATCAATGTTCAGGAATGCATTGTGCATCCAGTATCTTGCAAATTCCTTGCCATTTGCAGCCTCACTCTGCGCAATCTCATTTTCATGATGTGGGAATACAAGATCTTCTCCGCCGGCATGAATGTCGATCTGCTCTCCGAGATATTTCTTAGACATCTCTGAGCACTCGATGTGCCATCCCGGACGTCCTTCGCTCCACGGAGACTCCCATGCAGGCTCTCCTTCTTTCTTCGGTTTCCAAAGTACAAAATCCAGCGGATCTTCTTTCTCATCTTCTCCGGATACCAAAAGGGAACGTTCACCCGAACGAAGATCATCCAGATTCTTGTGCGAAAGCTTACCGTAATCTTTGAACTTTCTTGTACTGTAATATACGGTACCATTCTTCTCATATGCAAATCCTTTATCAATCAACGTCTGGATCATATCTACCATACCGCAGATTTCTTCCGTCGCAAGCGGATTCTTGGTTGCCGGTTTGATATTCATACCGTCCATATCTTTTTTACACTCTGCAATGTAACGTTTGGAAATCTCATCGGCTGTCACCCCTTCTTCGATGGCTTTTTTGATGATCTTATCGTCTACGTCTGTAAAATTGGATACATAATTCACATCATATCCTTTGTATTCAAAATATCTTCTGACCGTGTCGAATACGATCATTGGTCTGGCATTTCCAATATGGATAAAGTTATATACGGTAGGCCCGCATACATACATCTTTACCTTTCCTTCTTCCAAAGGTATAAATTCTTCTTTTTTCTTTGTCATTGTATTAAAAATCTTCATTTTTCGCGTTCTCCTCCTCTTTTTCTTCCGGTATCGGATTCTCTTTTAAACATTGCATGCGTTTCTCCATCTCCTGGATCTGTCTGTGCATTCTTATGTTATCTGCCTGCAGTTCTCTGATATCATTTGAAATCGGATCCGGCAGATGCACCTGATCCATATCGAGTCTCGGTATCTTCTCATCATTCATCTTAACCACTCTGCCCGGCACACCTACAACTGTACAATTCGGCGGTACTTCTTCCAGTACTACCGATCCCGCTCCAATCTTGGAATTTTCTCCGATGGTAAATGAACCAAGAACCTTTGCTCCTGCACTCACCATAACGTTATCTCTCAGGGTCGGATGTCTCTTGCCTTGTTCTTTTCCGGTTCCTCCAAGTGTGACTCCTTGATACAAGGTAATATTATCTCCCAGTTCCGCAGTCTCTCCGATGATCACTCCGCTTCCGTGGTCGATAAATAATCCTTTTCCTATTGTTGCCCCCGGATGGATCTCGATTCCGGTCTTTCTTACTGCCCGTTGCGATACCCATCTGGCAAGAAAATAATGTTTCTTCAGATAGAGCTTATGTGCGATTCTGTAATGAAGAATTGCTTTGAAACTAGAATACAGGAATACTTCCATATTCGACTTGATCGCAGGATCCCGTTCCCGTATCACCTGAATTTCTTCATTGACATATGATATGATGCCCATCTATGATCTCTCCTTTTTATAAGTTTACCGCCTGTTCTGTATGCTTTGGTACAAAAAAACTCCGTCTCCTGCTTTACACAAGAGACGAAGTATATCCGCGGTTCCACTCTTTTTAAAGAATACAGTTCTATTACCCGCATTCTTCTCTCAGTACACGTAACGTGTGTAATCCCGGATCCGGCTATGATGTTATCCTTCTTTCTCACCGGACCGACTCCCGGACGCACTTCACAAAAGCTGTAATCGGAAACTGCTTTCAGCCGGTGACAGTTTCTCTCTTTCAACACAACGCATCTGCTACTCTTTCCGTTCAAAGTCTTTCTCATATAGAATATATATTATGCGATATCATCTTTTTTGTCAACCAGTTTCCATCGGATCTCTGCTTTAAAAAGATCTGCTTCCGTCTCGATCCAGAACTTTCCTTTCTGAATTTCCACAAAGCTCTTAACAATTGCAAGTCCGAGTCCGGATCCTTCGGTATTTCTTGCCGAATCGCCTCTGACAAAACGCTCCGTAATCTCTTCCGGATTAAATGTAAGCTCGGTGGCCGATACATTCTTCATCCGGAATACCGCCTCACCCTCTTCCGCTGCAATCTTCACGTAAACTCTTGTATGAGGCATTGCATATTTCACTGCATTTCCAATCAGATTCTCGAATATCCGGTATGTCTTCTGTCCATCCAGCGCCACGATCACTTTCTCCTCCGGAATATCCAGACGGAAATCCAGATTTGCTTCCGTAATCTTTTCTTCCATTTCTAATTTCACCTGTTTAAAAAGATTCACAATATCCATCTCGATAATATTCAGGTTCACCGAACGGCTGCTCGCTTTACTGATTTCAAACAAATCTTCAATCAATGCTTTTAACCGGAGTGATTTTCTATCCAGTACATCAATGTATTCTTTCTGTCTTTCCGGATCATGTTCCATCTTCAGCAGATTCACATAGGTGATAATCGCAGTCAATGGAGTCTTCAGGTCATGCGAAACATTCGTCACCAGTTCGGTCTTCATCCGCTGGCTTTTCACTTCTTCATCCACCGCTTTCTTGAATCCGGTCTGTATCTTCTCAATCTCTTCTTTAAACGGCTCGAACACCCCCAGATTTTCATCAATCTCCACATCCAGATTTCCATCGGCAATCTCATTTGTCGCTTCTAACAGTCTGTGATAGTTTTTCTTTATTTCATTAAAATATTTCTTCAAAATAAAGTATAGAATTACCGAATATATGATCAGTGCCATAATTCCATAAAACCAGAAAATACTCGTCACTGCCAGAATGATAAAGTTCACAAGCACAATCCTCAGAATTGCCTTACTGCTTTTGTCTGTAAAGTCGATATCTGTAATGGTCTGATACAGCCTGTGTGCCATTTCTTTCACTTTCCGGTACAATCTTCCGCTGTCTCGTCCGACTCTTTCCGCTGCTGCCGGAGCTTCTTTCCTCAGCGTTTTCCACATACGCCACAACAGCGTCCGCTCTGTAACATACTTTCTGACACCAGTCTTCTGTATTTCACTGACACAGCTTGCTGCCCAGTATGTGACAGCAAATGCTGCAATCCAGATTGCGGCATCCATCGCCCCGGGCCTTCCCTTCGTCCTTGTTACAATCCAGTTCAGCTTATTGTCCAAAAGTCCCAGTCCTGTTACCGCAACGATAAAAACAATCTCAAACGGCTGTTGAAAAAGCTTTCTGCCGCCAATCCCCAGCGTATCACTTTGTGCAAGAATCCATGCTGCCACACCTACCGCTGCCATGCAGGCAAGCATCATATACCATGCATCATTCGGCGCTTCATCCCCGAACCAGTACCATTGGTTCAGATATTGTTCAATTCCATTTTTCTTCATTCCATAGATATATGTACGGTTCTTCGGCGTCTTCAATTCGCCGCCGGCGGCATCCTCAACCGTCTCACTCCAGTTATCTATAATCTTTCTGAGAGCAATACTCTGCGTTGTCTTTTCACTGCTCTTTACAACTTTTACATCCAGATCTCCGTGTTCATCATAAGTCAGTACCATACCAAATGCATATTCTTTGAAACTGTCATCTGCCAGACCCTTTCCGGTATTCGCTGTGCTTCGTCCCAGGACTGCCCCTGATCCATCCTCAATCCTGTAATCCAGATATGGATATAACGCTTCATAATCTTCCATCCATACTTCTGCAGCATCACGGATCTCCTCCTGAGACATTTTTGCTTCTCCTGTCTTGGATGATATCTCCTGATTATAAAGGACATAACTGAATTCCAGAAAACTTTCCAGATATTCCCTGTCCGAAAGTGAAGTTGTATAAGTCTTCTGCGCTTCACTGACTGCTTTTCTATATATCGTATGATAATTATATATCATGAAAAACGCTGCTCCAAGTATCGTCACAGCAGCAAGAAAAAGTCCCAGTTTACGCCTGTTTTTCAATTTTGTATCCAACGCCCCACACCACCTTTAAGTATTTTGGTTCTCTTGGATTCAACTCTATCTTTTCGCGGATATTTCTGACGTGCACCATGATCGTATCTGTATTGACCGCACGTTCATTCCATACCCTTTCGTAGATCTCCTCCGCAGAAAATACCCGTCCCGGACTCTTCACCAGAAGCAGCAGGATCTTATACTCAATCGGAGTCATCTTTACCGTTTCACCGTCAATTGTGACTTCTACATTATCCTCATTGATTTCCAGTCCGCCTATCGTATGGATCCTGGAATTTTCGTTCTTATCCTCCAGCCGTTCCATAAACCTGCGGTATCTGCGAAGCTGTGAATTGACTCTGGCAAGCAGTTCCATCGGAGTAAATGGCTTTGTCACATAATCGTCAGCCCCCATATTCAATCCCATGATCTTATCCACTTCTTCTGATTTTGCAGAAAGAAAAATCACCGGGAAATCATACTTCTCCCTGAGTTTTACGACCATAGAGATTCCATCCATTACCGGCATCATGATATCCACGATTGCCAGATGAATATCTTCCCTTTCTATAACATCCAGTCCTTCTGCACCATCAGCCGCCTGAAATACTTCATAGCCCTGACTCTTCAGATATATCTCCACGCCTTCCCTGATTTCCTTGTCGTCTTCTACGACCAGTACATGATTCATCTCCATCACATTTTTCATCCTTTTCCTGATTCCAGCTTTTTCCTCTGTTATTATCATCCTATCCGGTATTTCTTAAGGGTGACTTCAGAAAATTCTAAAGAAAAACAAAAGATTCTTCTTTATACCGTTTCATTCAGATAAATCTGTGACAATGGAATGATCTTATCTAATTCTTCTTTCATTCGATCCGACATGACCGCATCACCGTCCGCACAGATTTCTTCTGCGGTCTTCACACCGAATACAAGGCTCGTAAGCGCCGCTACGGTGAGTGTTCCTTCACTGTTTTCCGGCTTTCCATCCATCAGCATCACTCCCGAAAATTCTGTCCCCGTAATCATGACACATCGGTTATTTTCTTTGATAACCGGATCTGTCACCGTAAAACATGTTCCCATAAATGTTTTGAGTCTCAAAGACATCAGCATCCGTCTGACATCTATGATACGGATCATAATCTTAGGTTTTTCCCCATCTACTTCTTCAGCCTCTGCTGCGATCTTAATATCTGTGACCGCTCCTTCTTTTTTATATATCTTTAACGCCCCTCCGTCACTTGCATATTCTTTGATCAGACGTTCATAATAAGTTGTATTTCTTTTTGCGTAGACCTGATACGACTGCGACAGCCTGCCTTCCATATAAACAGCCATTTTTTCTGCATCTTCCACTGAGGCATCCGTCACATCTGTACCTTCTTCCACTTCCGCTTCCGGATCATAATATGCCCGATTCTGTTCATACACCGTCCGGAAATCAAATGGCAGATAGATGCTCTCCGATGCCGGCATCAGAAATGTAAATGTCTCTCCATCTGCATACATATCATTTAACGCCTGTTTCAACATTCCTGCCATAAAGCCACGTTTCCGATATGATTTTCTCGTTGCAACAGCGACAATATAATTCACGTCTTTTCTGCTGCCGTTTACTGCAAGTTCGTACGGATTCAGATGCAGCATCGCCTGTATCTCCCCGTCTTCTTCTACCACATAAATCTGATTGTCTTTTACTTTTTCTTCGTAATAATAGTCAACAAAGTCTTTGCTGTCTTCTGAAAACACTTCTTCGTACAGTTTTCTTGTATTCAGCTTTTCTCCTGTTTCCAGTTTTCTTATTTTCATTTTGATTTTCCTTCCCAACAAGTTTCTTATCTGTCCTGCGCTTTCATACATCCGCCGCATCCGGCACATCCGCCTTCTGCCGGTCCGACTCTGTAACTGTAATTAGCAATCGTATCCAGACTTGCAATTGCCTGAGAAGAAATACCTTCTCCCGTTCCGGTAAATCCAAGTCCTTCCTCCGTTGTTGCCTTAATGTTCACCTGTTCAACTTCAATGTGCAGTGCTTCTGCCACATTTTTTCTCATCTGTTCAATGTGCGGTGCCATCTTCGGACGCTGTGCGATGATCGTTGCATCGATATTGCCGATCACATATAATTTTTCATCAATTAATTTTCCTACTTCTTCCAGAAGTTTTATGCTGGACGCTCCCTTGTACGCCGGATCGGTATCCGGAAAGTGCTTTCCGATATCTCCAAGCGCCGCCGCCCCAAGAAGTGCATCCATGACCGCATGCAATAATACATCTGCATCCGAATGACCAAGAAGTCCCTTTTCATAAGGGATCTTTACTCCGCCAAGTATCAGATCTCTTCCGTCTACTAATTTATGTACATCATAACCCATACCTACACGCATATATTATTCTCCTTCCTTTGTTTCTGCTTCTTCTGTTTCTGCTTCTTCTGACTGTTCTTCCTTATCTTTTAATTGTCCCATCACACTGTCATCTTGATATTCCTTTTTTATAAGCTTTGAACCATATTTTCCAAGCCAGAAGATTCCTATGATCACAAAAACAACCCCGGCTCCCGCATAAAACACATAATTGTCTGGATGATTCTTCAGCGAATCCACTAAAAGTTTTCCTCCCAGATAAGTTATATACGCCCCTGCAAGCGAACGAATGATCAAACTGCTTCTTGGTACCATATTCCTATCCCTCCTGTTTCTATACATCACATGTAATGTATTATAGACGATTTCGCTTTTCTTGTATACTTCGATATATAAAATTAAACAACAAAAAAAGAACCGGATACTTCCGACTCTCTTGCTGTGTTACGATATATAGAAATGCAGCATACCTGCCACAGGCAGCTTGTTCCGCATACATTGGCACAAAAATAGCGGGAACTGGATTTGAACCAGCGACACCACGGGTATGAACCGTGTGCTCTAGCCAACTGAGCTATCCCGCCATAATCAGTAGCGGGAACTGGATTTGAACCAGCGACACCACGGGTATGAACCGTGTGCTCTAGCCAACTGAGCTATCCCGCCACAACCAATTTTAGAAAATGTATGGGACCAATAGGGCTCGAACCTATGACCCTCTGCTTGTAAGGCAGATGCTCTCCCAGCTGAGCTATGATCCCATATATTTTGTCGTCTCTCTCGAACCGACTTCGTTAGTATAGCATTGGTTTTTTGGAAAGTCAACTGTTTTTTTGATTTTTTCAAATTTTTTCTACAATTTCTTCTATAACCGGAATAAATCAAAATCGCTGTGCGTTAATCTGATTCAAAAAAAGCCCCGCAAACACAAGGCCTGCGGGGCATTTTTGAAAATATTATACGATTCCCTGAGCTGTCATAGCATCTACGACTTTTTCAAATCCTGCAATGTTAGCTCCGGCAACATAGTTACCTTCCATTCCGTAACGTTTTGCAGCATCATCCATGTTGTGGCAGATGTTTACCATGATGTTCTTCAGTTTTGCATCTACTTCTTCGAATGTCCAGCTAAGTCTCTCGCTGTTCTGTGACATCTCAAGTGCAGATGTAGCAACACCACCGGCATTTGCAGCCTTACCAGGTGCAAAGATCACACCATTCTCCTGCAGATACTGTGTTGCTTCTAATGTAGTAGGCATGTTAGCACCTTCGCATACAGCTACGCATCCGTTAGCAACTAACTGTTTTGCATCTTCAAGGTGAAGTTCGTTCTGTGTAGCACATGGAAGAGCAAGGTCAACCTTAACAGACCATACACCGCGTCCTTCATGATATTCTGAATTAGGACGGTAGTTCTTGTACTCTGTCAGTCTTGCACGTTTTACTTCTTTGATTTCTTTTAATGCTGCAACGTCGATTCCGTCCGGATCATATACCCATCCTGTAGAATCACTTGCTGTTACAACTTTCGCTCCAAGCTGCTGAGCTTTCTGGATTGCATAGATTGCAACGTTACCAGCTCCGGAAACTGCAACTGTCATTCCCTTGATGTCTTTTCCGTTGATCTTTAATAATTCTTCTGTTAAGTAGAGAAGTCCATATCCTGTAGCTTCTGTTCTTGCTAAAGATCCGCCGTAGCTTAATCCTTTTCCTGTCAGAACACCTTCATACAGGCCTCTGATTCTCTTGTACTGACCGAACATGTAACCAATCTCTCTTGCACCTGTTCCGATGTCTCCTGCAGGAACATCTGTGTCAGCTCCGATATATTTGCAAAGTTCTGTCATAAAGCTCTGGCAGAATGCCATTACTTCTCTGTCTGATTTTCCCTTAGGATCGAAGTCAGAACCACCTTTACCTCCGCCGATCGGAAGTCCTGTCAGTGAGTTCTTGAAGATCTGCTCAAATCCAAGGAATTTGATGATACCAAGGTTTACAGATGGGTGCAGACGTAATCCTCCTTTGTATGGTCCGATTGCGCTGTTAAACTGTACACGGTATCCTGTATTAACCTGAACCTGTCCTTTATCGTCTACCCATGGAACACGGAATTTGATCTGTCTTTCAGGTTCAACAAGTCTTTCAAGAAGAGCGTCTTTTCTGAATTTCTCCTCGTTAGCCTCTACAACAACTCTTAATGACTCTAATACCTCTTTTACTGCCTGGTGGAATTCTGGCTCTGCAGGATTCTTAGCTACTACTTTCTCTAGTACTTCATCAACATATGACATAGCTTTCTACCTCCTAAATAATATACGTATCCTTTTCAAAGGCATACTTTACTATAAAAAAACAGATGACTTACGCCATCTGTTTTTCCCTGACGCCTTTGTCCTTTACTATTGTAAAGCAAACAAGTGTATCTGGCAAGATATTTTTACAGTTTTTTGTTATTTTTGCAACTTTTTACAAAACCCTTGCAGATTTTGCAAGGGTTTTGTGCTTTTTCTTGTATTTTATTCATTTTTTTGAAACAGAACGCACTCTGAATTGCATTTATCACAATACATAGAATTCTGTTCTTCTCTCTGTCTGTTTCATTATCTGAAGTATTTTACTCCGGATTCGAAGATCTTCATATCCTGTTCTCCGTAAATGTTCATTGCCACACTTCTATTTCTTCTTTCTGAGTGTGCCATCTTGCCAAGTACACGTCCATCCGGGCTTGTAATACCTTCGATTGCACAGTAAGAACCGTTGACATTCCATTCTTCGTCCATCGTGATATTTCCTTCCGGATCACAGTACTGTGTTGCAACCTGGCCATTTGCGAATAACTTGTCCAGCCATTCTTTATTTGCAACAAATCTTCCTTCACCATGAGATGCAGGGTTGGTGTATACTCCGCCAAGTTCTGCTTCTCTGAGCCATGGAGATTTGTTCGTTACTACTTTTGTATAGACCATCTTGGAGATATGGCGGCCGATCGTGTTGTATGTAAGTG
This sequence comes from Dorea sp. BIOML-A1, assembly GCF_009875615.1. Classification (NCBI taxonomy): domain Bacteria; kingdom Bacillati; phylum Bacillota; class Clostridia; order Lachnospirales; family Lachnospiraceae; genus Dorea; species Dorea sp. BIOML-A1. The sequence goes on along the minus strand of NZ_WWSA01000018.1, from coordinate 10,235 downwards.
TCGGTGAATCCGGCTGCTGTCCTGTAATCTCTCCGCTTGGTACCAGACCAAGCTTGATCAGAGCCTGGAATCCGTTGCAGATACCAAGTGCCAGTCCGTCACGCTCATTCAATAATTTTTCTACCGCTTCTTTCATCTTCGCATTCTTAAATGCTGTTGCGAAGAATTTTGCTGATCCGTCCGGTTCGTCACCTGCACTGAATCCACCTGGGAACATGATGATCTGTGACTGTTCGATCGCTTTTTCAAATACTTCTACAGAATCAACGATATCAGATGCACTCATATTTCTGAATACTTTTGTGATCACCTTTGCTCCTGCTCTTTCGAATGCTTTCGCACTGTCATATTCACAGTTTGTTCCAGGCATTACCGGGATAAATACTGTTGGCTGCGCAATCTTGTGGCTGCAGATATAGATATCTGATGTATCATATAATCCTGTCTCCACCTTCTCGTCCTGTCCTTCCGCTCCGGAATTGGTCGGGAATACCTTTTCCAGCGTCTCTTCCCATGCAGATACTGCCTCTTCTAATGCGATCTTCACATCTTTATATTCGATTGCCGCATTATCTGTCACTTCACCGATCACGGTATAGGTAATTCCAAGTTCAGACACCTTATCTGCAGGTACTTCTGCAATGATATCTCCGAATGCCGGTGCAAATAAATCTCTTGCATCTACATTATGCTCAATCTTCACACCCATGCCGTTACCGAAAGCCATCTTGCTGACTGCTGCCGCGATACCATGTCTGTCTAATGCATAAGCTGCTACGATCTTGCCGCTGTGGATATCTTCAGTAAACTTACCATACTGATCCATAACCTTTCCGTATACAGGAATATCGTAATTATCCGTCTCGATGCGAAGCCATACAAGTTTATCTCCGGCTTTCTTAAGTTCCGGTGAAATAATGTCTTTCTCTTTTGCAATGTCTACTGCGAAAGATACCAGTGTCGGCGGTACGTCAATGTCTTCAAACGTTCCTGACATACTGTCTTTTCCACCAATAGAAGGAAGTCCGTATCCAAGCTGTGCACTGTAAGCACCAAGAAGTGCCGCAAACGGCTGGCTCCATCTGTGTGGATCTTCTGTCATACGACGGAAGTATTCCTGGAATGTGAAACGGATCTTGCTGTAGTCACCGCCTGCTGCTACGATCTTAGCGATAGATTCTGTCACTGCATAGATTGCTCCGTGATATGGACTCCATGTTGACAGATACGGATCGAATCCGTAACTCATCATACTTACAGTATCGCAGTCTCCTGTTAATACCGGAAGTTTTGCCACCATTGCCTGTGTCTCTGTCTTCTGATATTTTCCACCATGCGGCATGAATACAGAAGCTGCTCCGATCGATCCGTCGAACATCTCTACCAGACCTTTCTGTGAGCATACATTCAGGTCTTTTAACATGCCGAGCCATTTTTCTCTTACATCTTTCACATCTTCTCTTACAAGGATACTGTCTTTTCTGTTCGGAATGTCAACTGCTACCGTTGTCTCCTGGTGTGCTCCGTTGGTGTCAAGGAATGCACGTGAAAGATTTACAATCTCTTTTCCTCTCCATGAAAGTACCAGTCTTGGATCTTCTGTTACAACTGCTACTTTTGTTGCCTCCAGGTTCTCTTCGGATGCATATTTCATGAATTCATCTACATCTTTTGGATCTACAACAACTGCCATACGTTCCTGTGATTCAGAGATTGCGATCTCTGTTCCGTCAAGACCGGCATATTTCTTAGGTACTTTATCAAGATCGATCTGAAGTCCGTCTGCAAGTTCTCCGATAGCAACGGATACTCCACCTGCACCGAAGTCGTTACATTTCTTGATCAGCTTGCTGACTTCTTCTCTTCTAAATAATCTCTGGATCTTTCTTTCTGTCGGTGCATTACCTTTCTGCACTTCTGCCCCACATGTTTCGATGGACTCTTCTGTATGTACTTTGGAAGATCCTGTTGCTCCGCCGCAGCCGTCACGTCCGGTACGTCCGCCAAGAAGAATGATGATATCTCCAGGATCCGATGTCTCTCTGATAACCGCACGTCTCGGTGCTGCTCCAAGCACTGCTCCGATCTCCATACGTTTTGCAACATAATTCGGATGATAGATTTCTTTTACCGCTCCGGTTGCCAGGCCGATCTGGTTACCATATGAACTATATCCATGAGCTGCTTCTCTGACCAGTTTCTTCTGTGGAAGCTTTCCTTTTAATGTATCCTTTACAGATACGGTAGGATCAGCGGCTCCTGTCACGCGCATTGCCTGATATACATAAGTACGTCCTGACAATGGATCACGGATAGCTCCTCCAAGGCAGGTAGCAGCACCACCGAATGGCTCGATCTCTGTCGGATGGTTATGTGTCTCGTTCTTAAAGTTTACAAGCCACTCTTCTTCCACTCCGTCTACCTCGATCGGAACAACGATACTGCATGCATTGATCTCATCAGACTCTTCCTGATCCTGTAACTTTCCTTCACGTTTTAATTTTCTCATTGCCATCAGTGCAAGATCCATCAGGCAGACAAACTTATCTTCTCTTCCTTTGAAAATCTCACTGTGGTCAGCGATATACTGTTTATAAGTTGCTTCCATCGGCTCTCTGTAATCACCATCGCCGAACGAAACATCTGTAAGTTCTGTCGAGAATGTTGTATGACGGCAGTGATCTGACCAGTAGGTATCCAGAACACGGATCTCTGTCATAGAAGGATCTCTGTCTTCTTCTGACGCAAAATAATTCTGGATATGCTGGAAATCCTTAAATGTCATGGCAAGTCCGAGAGAATCGTATAATTCTTTCAGTTTGCTTTCTTCCATATCTTTAAATCCGTCAAAGATCTTTACATCTGCCGGCTCATCGAATACAGTAACCAGTGTCTCCGGTTTTTCTTCCTGTGCTTCTCTGGAATCTACAGGGTTAATACAATGCTCTTTGATTGCTTCGAATTCTTCATCCGAAACAGTTCCGTTTCCACCATGGATCACGTAAGTAGTCGCAGTACGGATTACCGGCTGCTCGTCTTCTTTGATAAACTGAATACACTGCACAGCGGAATCTGCTCTTTGATCAAACTGTCCCGGAAGAAATTCTACGGAAAAGATCTTGCTTCCTTCTTCTGCCTGAAATTCTTCTTTATATAATGTATCTACAGGTGGTTCAGAAAAGATGCCGTTACATGCTTTCTCAAATGTCTCATCCGATACGTTTTCCACATCGTAACGGATCAGTACACGGACGCTGTCTACGTCTTTGATTCCAAGATAGCTTCGGATCTCGGTCTTAAGTTCCTTTGCCTGTACATCAAATCCTGATTTTTTCTCCACGTACACTCTTTTTACATTGCTCATAAGTAATCCTCCACAAATGAATTTTTACACATTTTCTATTGTTAGTATAACACAACAATCATTATTTAATACAATTAATATATCTAAACACTTTTATAATTCACACTTATTAATCAACTTTTTTCTCTTCCTTTTTGCAATTATTTTTTCCAAAAAACAATACAATCCATATCAGAAGCAGCACTCCACCAAACACTTCACTGATGCGGATCACCATATCAGAAAAGAATCCTTCCGGCAGCATCCGTATCATATAATCCGTCTCCGGGTCGAATACCCACAGATTATTGGTAAAAAACAGCTTATGAAAAATCGTAAAACACGTTGTAAAATCTACACGGAATGCAATCCCCAGCAGTACGCCTATGACCAGCCAGGCACTCAGTGCGATCGAATATGTTCTGAAATACAGTCTCTTCCAGTCTTCTTCCCGTTTTCTCAGTACCGCCAGTATAACTGTTGCCACAGCCAGACAGATTACTCCGACTTTCATTCCTCCCAGGAAGAGATTCCTGACATCACGCATATGCAGCCGGTCTCTTTCATTAAAGAAATCCTGCTCTCTTCCTTCCACTGTCGTCACAACCGACAGCTCCTCCTCTTTCCCGATCAGATAATTCATCATATGTTCTGTCACATACATGACATGGTCTATGCTCATATCCAGATCTTCCGTTACTTCATAGCGTTGATATTCTTTTTTATAAAACCTGTAATTACTGTCTCCATATACGGCCAGCCATATACTAAATATCAGTGCTGCCATCACTGCACACATCATGGCCGTAACAGATATGATCGTTGTTAGCTTCTTCAAGTCTTTTTCCTCCTGCTTTTCATTATTATAACACTTCTATTTATAAATACGGTTGTAATTTTCTTTCATTTCACTTATAATACAGTTAAGATTCATTAGGAGGACTTATCATGGATATTAACTATGAATTATATAAAGTATTTTACTATGTAGCTTCCACCTTAAGCTTTTCGGAAGCCTCCAAGCAATTGTTCATCTCACAGTCGGCTGTCAGCCAGTCCATCAAGGCACTGGAGAAGAAGCTGGATCAGACCTTATTCATCCGGAGTACCAAGAAAGTCCGTCTTACTACCGAAGGTGAGATCCTTCTGCGCCACATCGAACCGGCGATCAGCCTGATCAAGCGCGGCGAAAGCCAGCTCCTCGATGTCGGCGCACGTGGAGGACAGCTTCATATCGGAGCCAGTGACACGATCTGCCGGTATTTTCTGGTACCTTATCTGGAACGTTTCCACCGGGAATTTCCCGGAGCGCATATCAAAGTTACCAATGCGACATCCATTCGCTGTGTAGAACTCCTTGAGACCGGACAGGTGGATCTGATCGTTGTCAATTCACCGAATGCTTATCTCGGGAATGTTCCGAATGTAAAAAAAATCAAAGATTTTCAGGATGTATTTATCGCAGACAAGGCATTTGAGGAATTAAAAGGAAAGAAGCTCTCTTTCAAAGAACTTCTGAACTATCCGATCCTTATGCTGGACAGAAAAAGTACAACCAGTGAATATCTGCACAATCTGTTTCTTCAGAACCAGCTGGATCTGGTTCCGGAGATTGAACTCAGCAGTAATGATCTTCTCATTGACCTTGCCCGCATCGGACTTGGAATTGCATTTATTCCGGATTTCTGCCTTTCCCAGACCTCCGATTCGGATTCGCTTTTCATTGTCGAGACAAAAGAAGTACTTCCAGAAAGGGAGCTTGTCATCGCATATAACGAAAAAGTCCCGATATCCAAAGCCGCGCAAGAATTTTTATCTTATTTTTAATACATCTTTCGGATGCATGATGGAAAATACCATAGGAGCATATGTTCCTCATGGTATTTTTCTTTTTAATGCTGCTTATTTCGTATCTGTCTGTTCTTCCGCCTTCCAGAATTTTGCAATCTTTTCTTCAATATTTTCACTGTTACAGATCTGGAAATCATTCCACTCCCTCGGGAACACCTCCTGGCACTGTCTGTCCATAAAACGGTCATCCAACAGTGTGATCACACCTCTGTCCTGATCGGTCCGGATAACTCTTCCTGCGGACTGTAACACCTTATTCATCCCCGGATACAGGTAAGCATAATCGAATCCGTTCAGATTCTTCCGGTCGAAATAATACTTTAAAAGTTCCCGTTCCAGACACACTTGCGGAAGTCCTGTCCCGATGACCATTGCTCCGATCAATTTATCTTCCGTCAGATCAATTCCTTCTGAAAAGACACCACCCATCACACAGAAACCGATCAGGCTGTGTGCTCTTTCCTGTTCGAATTTTTTCAGGAATTCTTCCCGTTCCTGCTCCGTCATATATTGGGACTGTACTACAACTTCAATCTGTTCCTGTGGCAATTCCATGAATACTTCCCAGACTTTTTCCAGGAATCGATAAGACGGAAAAAACGCAATATAATTCCCTGTTCTTCCTTTTATCACATGCATCACGTATTCTGCATACTTCCGGTACATCTCCGGTCCTCGCCTGGTATACTTCGTGCTGACATCATTTCCCAGAAGCAATAATCTTTTGCCTGGTTCAAATGGAGATTCCGCATAGATTGCATAGTCTTCCTTTGTTGTAGATAACAGTTTTTTATAATAATTGATCGGAAGAAATGTTGCCGAAAATAATATCGTACTATTTGCTTTCCCCATATATTCCTGCAGACATCCTGCCGGATTGACACAGAACAGATGCAGGTAAAACTTTCCTTCTTCACTAAGTTCTGAATAGATCATATAATTTTCATCCTGCCGGTCATGAATATATATGAAATTACGGATACCAAAGTAAAACTCCAGCACCTCTTTCCGTATCACTTCATCTCTACAGTCTTCTATAAACTCTTCCAGCTTCGTCATCAAAGACAGAAGCTTAATATACACATGTGACACACTGTTCAGTATCTGGCAGCCGTCACATTCTCTTTTCAATTCCAGAAGCTGCTTATTGCAGCTCTCCAACGCCGAGACAAGTTTCGGTTCCCCGTATTTTACCAGCTTTTTGATCTTCAGAAAATCCTCCTTGCAAATACTGCTGCTGTACATTGTCCTGCCGCGTTCTACCAGATTGTGTGCCTCATCGATCAGGAACAGGTATTCTCCTTTGACGCCGTCTCCGAAAAAGCGTTTCAGATGTGCATTTGGATCAAAAACATAATTATAATCACATATAACTGCGTCTACCCACTGTGATACATCCAGTGCCATTTCAAATGGACATACATTCCATTTTCTTGCCTGTTCTTCCAATACTTCCCGGCTCATCTCGTCTGTCGATGTGAGCAGTTCATAAACGGCATCATTTACACGGTCAAAATGCCCTTTTGCATATGGACACACATCCGGATTACAGATGGTTTCTTCACAGAAACAGATTTTTTCTTTTGCCGTCAATGTGATGACCTTCATCTTCAGATCCTGTTCTCTCAGAATCGCGAATGCCTGACTTGCCACCGTTCTGGTAATCGTCCTGGCCGTCAGATAAAAAATCTTTTCTCCCAGTTCTTCCCCGACAGCTTTCACCGCCGGAAATACGGCCGCCATCGTCTTGCCGACTCCGGTAGGTGCCTGGATGAATAATTTCTTTTTTCTTAAAATGGTCCGATATACAGACTCAACCAGTTTCTTCTGTCCATCTCTATATTCGAATGGGAATTCTACGGTTTTAATGGAAGCATTTCTCTTTGTTCTCCATGTCATCTGGTATCTTGCCCATTTTTCATATTCAGATACCAGCTTTTCGAACCATTTCTTAAGTTCTGCCCGGGTATATGTCTCCCGGAATCTACGGATCTCTTCGGTATCCAGATTACAATACGTCATCTGCACTCCGATCTCTTCCAGATTATTTTGTTCTGCATAAATATATGCATAGCATTTTGCCTGTGCCAGATGCAAAAGCTGTGGCTCTTCCAGACGTTTCAGATCTTTAAATACACCTTTGATCTCGTCGACCACCACACGCTTCGGAAGTTCTATGATTCCGTCCGCTCTTCCTTCTACACTCAGGATAAATCCATCACACGGGATCTGATATTTTAACGGAACTTCTGCACGGTACTCTGCCCCCTGCTGTCTCTGGATTTTCCGGTGTATGCGGCTGCCCTGCTGCATGGCATCCTTATCTGCCCCTCCGGTCCGGTTGTCAATATCTCCATGTCTTAATATAAATTCCACCAGATTCCGCACCGAAATGCGGATACACGGCTGTTCCAGATTCATGATCTGCTTTCCCCCAATCGTTCTTCATACATCGATCGAATCGCTCCCGTCATCCCTGCGATCACATCGATCACCGTCATGATATCTCCGCTCCGATTCTTCTGGTAAGCGTGGTAGCTTCCCTGGATACAATAGCTGAGCATCACATTCATTGCTGTATCTTCTTTCAATTCCGGGTATTTTTCAAAGATCATCTGCTTGATGCTCCGCTCGATACTATCCGCAAAATGATTCGCCTGACTGCCGGAAAATAAAATCGCCGTCAGGGAATTCTGCGATACATAAGCCATCAGAAGTTCCCGTGCAAACTCTGCCGGATGCTCCAGCAGATATTCCGGATGCTGGATACTGTTCGCAATCGACTGTACTACTTCTTCTTCCATCGCATCTGACAAATCGTAGATATCTTTATAATGCGCATAAAAGGTAGACTTATTGATTCTTGCACTTTCACATAGTTCTTTTACTGTTATCTTTTCCAAAGGTTTCCTGGAACGCAGTTCGATAAATGCGTTCTTGATTCCCCGCTCTGTTTTCTCAATTCTAAGATCCATCTTACCTCCCATTTCCCAACACTTTCTCATATTCGTCGGTTATCCATCCTTTCGTCGGTTTTGTTGGTGGATACCTCCTCGCATTTTTCTTATAATATGATTATAAATCAAAAAAGCAACTACTGTCCATTATCTTTTCGACAGTTGATCTTTTACGTTGCATTTTCACGGAGGTTAATATGGATTTTTACGGATTTTACACAGGAAAAATATTCGACGCTTATGAATTTCTCGGCGCACACCCGGACAAAGACGGAACCACATTCCGTACCTTTGCACCTGCCGCATCACGCATTACAGTCATTGGGGAATTTAACGACTGGCAGGAATGGGAACTGAACAAAACTTATGACGGCAATTTTTGGGAATGCTATGCCAGGGGAGCAAAACCGGGTATGATGTACAAATACCGTATTTACAGACAGGACGGAAGCTGCGTGGAGCACTGCGATCCTTATGGCTTCGGCATGGAACTACGCCCGGCCTTTGCTTCCATCATCCGCGATCTGTCCCACTATAAATTCAAAGACAGCAAATGGATGCAGAAGCGTTCGGTATGCAAGGACAAACCACTCAATATCTACGAACTGCATTTCGGCTCATTTAAGAAGCCTTCTGAAAAGGCAGACGACTGGTACACTTATGTAGAAATGATCGACATCCTGATTCCTTATCTGAAAGAAAATGATTACAATTATATTGAGATTATGCCGCTCAGCGAACATCCATGTGATGAATCCTGGGGATATCAGAACACTGGATTCTTCAGTCCGACCGCCCGCTACGGAACTGCCGAAGAACTGATGAAATTCATCGATGCCTGCCATAAGAATGACATCGGTGTCATCATGGATTTTGTACCGGTACATTTTGCCGTTGATCACTATGCACTGTCCGACTATGACGGAACTGCACTCTATGAATATCCACACCAGGATGTCGGTGTCAGCGAATGGGGCAGCTGTAACTTTATGCACTCCAGAGGCGAAGTCCGAAGCTTCCTTCAGTCTGCTGCAAATTACTGGCTAAGTGTCTATCACGTAGACGGAATCCGCATGGATGCCATCAGCCGTATCATCTACTGGCAGGGCGAACCTGCAAGAGGTGTTAACAATAATGCGGTGGATTTTATCCGTGAAATGAACCGCGGATTAAAGACAATGCATCCGACAGCCATGCTCTCCGCCGAAGATTCCACCTCTTTTGAAGGTGTCACAAAACCTGTAGATCAGGGCGGACTTGGATTCGATTACAAATGGGATATGGGTTGGATGAACGATACTCTCGACTACTTCCGCACAGCACCGGAGTACAGAAGCCGTGATTATCATAAGCTTACTTTCTCTATGATGTATTATTATAACGACGATTTCCTTCTTCCTCTTTCACATGACGAAGTTGTTCACGGAAAAGCAACGATCGCACAAAAAATGTATGGTGGGTACGAAGAGAAATTTCCACAGGCGCGTGCGTTCTATATGTATATGTACGCACATCCGGGAAAAAAATTGAACTTCATGGGTAACGAGATCGGTCAGCTCCGCGAATGGGATGAAAAGCGTGAGCAGGACTGGGATATCCTGAAGTATCCAATTCACGATGCATTCCATCACTTCATGCAGAAACTGAATCATCTGTATATGACAACTCCGGCTCTTTCTGCCAAAGATTATGAGAATGCAGGATTTCAGTGGCTGGACTGCCATCAGGAAGAGCGCTGTATCTATGCGTTCGAAAGAACGGATGAAAAAGATCGTATCATTGCTGTCTTTAATTTCTCGGATGAGGATCAGGAAGGATATGAGCTTCCAATAACGGATGCAAAGGAACTGGAAGTGATTCTGGCTAGTGATGATGTAACATTTGGAGGAAGTAAGAAGTATACGAAGAAGAAAGTGAAGGTTACGGATGGGAAAGCTGTGCTGGATCTTTCGGCGTATTCAGCAGTGTATTTTGAGATTTAATTTATTAACGGGGAAGCGACCTCTCAGTCCTTGAAGGAAACAATAGATAAGGCTTCTTGTTCAGGTTCCATACCATAACCATAAGAAACACTAAGAGAGTCA